>DASUNJ010000256.1:0-5279 GCA_036277235.1 Thermoanaerobaculia bacterium
GCCACTGCATCCCCCTCGATCCGTTCTATCTCTCCTGGAAGGCGCGCGAGCACGGGATCACGACCCGGTTCATCGAGCTGGCGGGCGAGGTCAACGTCAGGATGCCGGAGTACGTGATCGACAAGCTGATCCTCGCCCTCAACGAGCGCGGCCGGGCGGTCAAGGGGAGCAAGGTGCTGGTCCTCGGGCTCTCGTACAAGCGGGACATCGACGATCCGCGCGAGAGCCCGGCCTTCGAGGTGCTGGACCGGCTGCTGCGGCTGGGCGCCGTCGTCACCTATCACGATCCGCACGTGCCGGTGGCGCCGGGGATGCGGTCGTGGCCCGACCTGCCGGCGATGGAGTCGGTGGCGCTCACCGCCGAGGCGCTGGAGGCGAGCGACGCGGTGATCGTGGTGACCGATCATGCCGCGGTCGATTACGAGCTGGTGGCCAGGCACGCTCCGCTGATCGTGGACACGCGCGGGGTGTATCGCGGACGGAACGACAAGGTGGTAAAGGCTTGATTCCAGATTTCACGGGAACGTCCGTGCTCGTCACCGGCGGCGCCGGGTTCATCGGGTCGCACCTGGTGGACGCGCTGCTCGCCCGAGGTGCGCGGGTGCGGGTGCTGGACGATCTCTCGACCGGCCGGCGAGAGAATCTGTCAGACGTGGACCTGATCGAAGGGGACGTCCGGGACGCCGGGGTCTGCCTCGCTGCCTGCGAAGGAGTCGAGTACGTCTTTCACCAGGCGGCGCTGGGCTCGGTGCCGCGGTCCTTGATCGATCCGTGCTCTTCGATCGCGGTGAATGTGACAGGTACGGCGAACGTCTTCGCGGCGGCTCGGGACGCTCGGCGGGTGATCTACGCGTCATCGTCCAGCGTGTACGGGGATGGGGAGACGGTGGTGAAACGGGAGGGAGAGGAGGGCCGGCCGCTCTCGCCCTACGCAGCCTCGAAAGCGATGGGGGAGGAGCTTGCGGAGGTTTTCGGCCGGTGCTACGGCCAGGAGCTGATCGGCTTGCGCTACTTCAACGTCTACGGCCCGCGGCAGTCGCCGGACGGCCCCTACGCCGCCGTGGTGCCGCGCTTCTTCCGTGCCTGCCTGGCGGGGGAGGCGCCGGTGATCCACGGCGACGGCGAGCAGAGCCGCGACTTCACCTGGGTCGGCGATGCCGTGCTCGCAAACCTGCTGGCCGCGGGCGCTCCGGCGCAAGCGTGCGGCCGGGCCTACAACGTGGCGCGGGGGGAGGGGACCACGGTCAAGGAGCTGGCGTCGCGGGTGCGCGAGCTGGTGGGCGGCGGTCTCCCTCCGAGGCACGAGCCGCCGCGGCCGGGGGACGTGCGCCACTCGCAGGCCGATCCGTCCGCGGCCGAGGCCCGGCTCGGCTTCCGCGCCGAGGTCGCCCTCCGCGAGGGATTGGAGAGGACATGGCGGTGAAGGACCTTCCAGTCACGGTGATCGCGCCGGGGTCGGTGATTCGGCTCGGCGAGCTGTGGGAGCACCGCGAGCTGCTCTACTTCTTCGTCTGGCGCGACGTGAAGGTGCGCTACAAGCAGACCGCGCTGGGCGCGGCATGGGCGGTGCTCCAGCCGCTCCTCACCATGCTGATCTTCACGGTCTTCTTCGGGCGGATGGCGGGCATCGGCTCGGAGGGAGTGCCGTACCCGATCTTCTCCTATGCCGGGCTGCTCCCATGGATCTTCTTCTCGCACGGGCTGGGACAGGCGTCCAACAGCCTGGTGGGCTCGGCGGGCCTGCTCAAAAAGGTTTACTTCCCGCGCCTGATCGTGCCGGTGGCGGCGGTCCTGGGCGGCCTGGTGGATTTCGCCGTGTCTTTCGTGGTGCTGATCGGGATGATGTTCTGGTACGGCGTCCAGCCGGGTTGGGGAGTGCTGCTGCTGCCATTGCTGCTGCTCCTCTCGGCGGCCTCGGCGCTGGGCGCGGGGCTCTTTCTCTCGGCTGTCAACGTGGAGTTCCGGGACGTGCGGTATGTGATGCCGTTCTTCATCCAGCTTCTCCTCTTCGTGACGCCAGTGATCTATCCGGCCAGCAAAGTGACTGCGAAGCTGGAGGAGATGGGCCTGCCTGGATGGCTCTACGGCCTGAACCCCATGGCCGGCGTGATCCAGGGCTTCCGGTGGTCCCTCCTGGGCTCCGGGATGAATCCCGGGCCCCTTCTGGCCGCGGGCACCGCGGTCACCGTCCTCCTCCTGATCGGCGGCCTCTTCTATTTCCGCCGCATGGAGCGGACGTTCGCGGACGTGGTATGAGCCTCCTTCCCGGGAAGACCGGCTGTCTCGTGATCGGCGAGGTGGCGCAGGCTCATGACGGCAGCCTGGGGATGGCGCACGCCTTCATCGACGCCATCGCGGCGGCCGGGGCGGACGCGGTCAAGTTCCAGACCCACATCGCCGCGGCCGAGAGCACGGCCGGTGAGCCCTGGCGGGTCCGCTTCAGCCGGCAGGACGAGAGCCGCTACGATTACTGGAAGCGGATGGAATTTAAGGAGGAGCAGTGGGCGGGGCTCAAGGAGCACGCCGAGGAGCGCGGGCTCCTGTTCCTCAGCTCCCCATTCTCCGTGGAGGCCGCGGAAATGCTCGAGCGGCTGGGCGTGAAAGCCTGGAAGGTCGCCTCGGGGGAGGTGAGCAATCCCGTGCTGTTCGATTATCTGATCGGTACGGGCAAGCCGATCCTGCTCTCCACCGGCATGAGCCCGCTCGAAGAGATCGACGCGGCGGTCAAGAAGGTCCAGGCGCCTCTGGCCGTGATGCAGTGCACGACAGCGTATCCGTGCCCGCCGGAGAAGCTGGGACTGAATCTGATCCCCTTCTTCCGCGAGCGTTACGGTTGCGCAGTGGGCCTGTCCGATCATTCGGGGACGATCTATCCCGGCCTGGCTGCCGTAACCCTGGGCGCGGAGGTGCTGGAGGTTCACGTGACCCTGAGCCGCGAGGCGTTCGGGCCGGACGTGCCCGCGTCGCTGACCACGGCCGAGCTGCGGCAGCTCGTCGAGGGGGTGCGTTTCCTCCAGCGAGCGCTGGCCCAGCCGGTGGACAAGGACGCCATGGCGGACGAGATGGAACCGCTTCGCCAGATGTTCACGAAGAGCGTGGTGGCGCGGCTCGACCTGCCCAAGGGCACCGTGCTGGCGCCGGAGCACCTGGCGGTGAAGAAGCCCGGCGGCGGCATTCCGGCGTCGCGGATGGCCGAGCTGATCGGCGGACGGCTGCGGCGCGCCGTGAAGGCCGACGAAGCGCTGAGGTTCGAGGATCTATGAAGCGAAAAGTCTGTGTGGTGGTCACGGCCCGGCCGAGCTACAGCCGGATCAAGACGGCGCTGGAGGCCGTTCGGAGCCATCCGGACCTCGAGCTGCAGCTCGTGGTGGCCGCGTCCGCCCTGCTCGACCGCTACGGCACGGCGGTGCGCACGATCGAGGACGACGGCTTCGACGTCGCGGCCCGGGTCTACATGGTGCTGGAGGGCGAAAACCTTGCCACCATGGCGAAGACCACCGGCCTCGGGCTGCTCGAGCTGGCCACGGTCTTCGACAATCTGAAGCCGGACGTGGTGGTCACCATCGCCGACCGCTACGAGACGCTGGCCACCGCGGTGGCTGCCTCCTACATGAACATCCCCGTCGCCCACGTCCAGGGAGGGGAAGTGACCGGCTCGATCGACGAGAAGGTGCGCCACGCCGTCACCAAGCTCGCGGACCTGCACTTTGTTTCGACTGAAAAAGCCGCGGAGCGGGTCGTGCGGATGGGCGAGGAGCCGGCCAGGGTGTTCGTCACCGGCTGCCCGTCGATCGACCTGGCCGTCGAGGTGATGGAGCGGCCGGAGCTGGACTTCGATCCTTTCGGGAAGTACGGCGGCGTGGGCGCGTCGGTTGACCTCTCGGGCGGCTACCTCGTGATCATGCAGCACCCGGTGACCACGGAGTACGAGCTGGCGAGGCAGCAGGCGGTCGAGACGCTCCATGCGGTGAGCGAGATCGGGTTGCCGGCGCTCTGGTTCTGGCCCAACGTGGACGCGGGATCGGATGGCACTTCCAATGCCATCCGCTCCTTCCGCGAGCTGCACTCCCCAGAGAACATCCACTTTTTCAAGAACATGCAGCCCACGGACTTCCTGCGGCTTTTGTACTCCTCCCGCTGCCTGGTGGGCAACTCCAGCGTGGGCATCCGCGAGTGCGCCTACCTGGGCGTGCCGACGGTGAACATCGGCACGCGGCAGTCCGGGCGCGACCGCGGTTGCAACGTGCTCGACGTGGGCTACGGCCGCGAGGAGATCGTCGCAGCCATCCGCAGGCACCTGGGCAACGGCCGTTGCAAAAGTGATCCTATCTATGGTCACGGGAAAGCCGGCGAGCGTATCGCTGAGCTGCTGGCGGAGCAGCCGCTCGGGATCGAAAAGAGGCTGACCTACTGATGCTGATCGCCGTCAATTTTCATTACGTGCGGCCGTCGTTCAGCTCCCCTTACCCGGGGATTCACGGCATTACTCCGGCGCGGCTGAAGTCGCAGCTCGAGATGCTCGGCCGCGCCGGGACCTTCATCAGCCCGGAGCAGCTGCGGGAGGCGGTGCGGGGCGGTGCGCCGCTGCCGGAGCGTTCGATCCTGGTGACCTTGGACGACGGTCTGCGGGAACAGGTCGACCATGCCCTGCCCGTGTTGCAGGCGCTGGGCATCCCGGCCCTGTTCCTGGTCAACACGGTGCCGCTGGCCGAGGGACGGGTTTCGGTGGTACACCAGATCCACCTGCTGCGCTCCGCCCTGCCACCGCAGGAGTTTTCCGCGTGGCTCGACCGGCACGCCTCCGCGCAGGGCCTGGAGCTGGATCTGGCGGAGGGGGGGGAAGATGCTCTGCACCAGTACCGCTACGATCCTCCCGAGGTGTCGCGGCTCAAATACCTTCTCAATTTCCTCCTCCCTGTGGATAGCCGCGACCGGCTCGTGCAGGCGTGTTTCGGCGAAATGTTTCCCGGGCAGGAGGCGGAGATCAGCCGCGGCCTCTACATGGGGCTCGACCAGCTCCGAACGCTGGGCAGCCAGGGCCTGCTCGGCACCCATGCCCACGAGCATTTGCCTCTCGGCCAACTGGCCCCCGGGCGGGCCGAGGATCTCATCCGCATCTCCGTGCAGCACCTGGAGGCCTGGACCGGCCGGCGCCCCTTCGCCCTGAGCTATCCCTATGGCGGCCCGGCGTCATGCCCGGCCGGCCTGGCCGCGGTCGCCGCGAAGCTGGGAATCGACTTCGCGTTGACCATGGAGCGTGCCGGCAACCCGGACCTCAC
>DASUNJ010000257.1:0-21972 GCA_036277235.1 Thermoanaerobaculia bacterium
GACAGGATCGGGAGCGGCGGCATGGGCGTCGTCTACCGTGCCGAGGACCTCCGGCTGCGACGTCCCGTCGCCCTCAAGTTCCTCCACCCCTCCTCCAGCAGCGACGCCACCGCGCGCGAGCGCTTCCTGCGCGAGGCCCACTGCGTGGCGCGGCTCGATCATCCGAACGTCTGCACCCTCTACGAGACCGACACCACCGAGGACGGCCAGATGTTCATCGCCATGGCCTACTACGAGGGCGAGACGCTGAACCAGAGGCTCAAGAAGGGGCCCCTCGACGTCGGCGAGGCGATCGAGATCACCCTCCAGGTCCTCGCCGGCCTCGGCTACGCGCACGAGGAGCGCCTCTATCACCGCGACATCAAGCCGTCCAACCTGATGATCACCCGGCGGGGGGAGGTCAAGATCCTCGACTTCGGCATCGCCCGTCCCGCCGAGGATACGGCGATCACTAAGGTCGGATCGGTCGTCGGCACCGCTCCCTACATGTCTCCCGAGCAGTTGATGGGATACGAGGCGGATCATCGGAGCGACCTGTGGTCCGTCGGGGTTCTCCTCACCGAGATGGTGACCGGAGAGCGCCCCTTCCGCGGCGACGACAGCCTGGTCCGGCGCGCCATCCTCTCCAGCAACCCGGAGCCGATCACCAGCATGCCCACCGGCGACCTCCAACTGCTGCACCCGGTCCTCTCGCGGGCGCTGGCCAAGGAGCCCGATCAGCGCTACCAGAGCGCGCGGGAGATGCACGACCATCTGCGGCGGGTGCAGGAGCGGCTCGCCGCGACGATCGCCGGACCCACCTCCCGGTCCGGGCAGCAGGAGCTGCCGCCCTCGATTGCCGTCCTGCCGCTCGCCGACCTCAGCTCCGAGCGCGACCAGCAGTACTTCTGCGCCGGGCTGAGCGAGGAGCTGATCAGCTCGCTGACCCGGCTGCAGGGGCTGCGCGTGGCCTCGCGCACCTCCGCCTTCCAGTACAAGGACCGGGCGGTGGACGTGCGCAAGATCGGCTCCGAGCTCAACGTGCGCACGGTCCTGGAAGGCAGCGTCCGCAAGTCCGGGAACCGCCTCCGGATCACGGTGCAGCTCACCGACGTCCATGCCGGCTACAGCCTCTGGTCGGCCCGCTACGACCGGGACATGGAGGACATCTTCGCGATCCAGGAAGAGATCGCGGAGAACATCGCGGACACGCTGCGCAAGACGTTCGACATCCCGCTCGAGGGGGCCGCGATCCAGCGCCAGACCGCCAACCTGGAGGCCTACCACGCCTATCTCCGGGGCCGGTACTTCTGGAACAAGCGGACCGAGGAGGACCTGCGCAAGGGGATCCGGCTGTTCCAGGAGGCGATCGAGAAGGACCCCCGATTCGCCCTCGCCCACGCGGGGCTGGCGGATTCCTACGTGCTCCTCGGCATCTACGGTGCGGCCCCGCCGGGGGAGGTCATGCCGGACGCGCGCGAGGCCGCGGCCCGGGCGCTCGAGCTCGACAAGACGCTGGCCGAGGCTCATACCTCCCTGGCCTGCGTCGCCGCCGTCTACGATTGGGACTGGCCCGCCGCGGAGGAGAGCTTCCAGCGCGCGATCCGCCTGGCGCCCGGCTATGCGACGGCGCGCCAGTGGTATGCGATCAACTATCTCACCCCCCTGATGCGTTTCGAGGAAGCCGCCGCGGAGCTGCAGACGGCCCTCGAGCTGGACCCGCTGTCGCTGCCGGTCAGCACCAGCGTGGCGATCCAGCTCTTTTACGCCAGGGAGTACACGGCCGCGGCCGAGCAGTGCCGCCGGGTCCTGGAGATCGACCCCGACTTTCCCCTGGCGCGCTTCTTCCTGGGGCTCTGCCACGCGGAAGAGGGACGGCCGCAGGAGTCGGTGCAGGAGCTGAGGGCGGCGGTCCGCGACCGCCGCGCCGAGATGGTGGCGGGGCTTGGCTATACCTATGGCCGCTACGGAGCGAAGCAGGAGGCCCGGACCATCCTGGAGGAGCTGGTGGAGAGATCGCGGCAGCGCTATGTCTCCCCGGCCCTGATCGCGCAGGTGCAGGTCGGTCTCGGAGACCTGGAGGCCGCCCTGGATTGGCTCGGCCGGGCATTCGAGGTGCATGCCACCGAGCTCGCCTGGCTGCGGGTGCGGCCATTCTTCGAGCGGCTGCACGGCGAGCCCGCGTTCGACGAGCTGCTCGGCCGGCTGGGGCTCCCGGCGTGAGACGCGGCCTTCTCCTGTCCGTCCTGATCCTGGTGTTCGGAGGCTGCGGCAAGGAGCCGCCGCCGAAGCCGCATCCGATCCTGGTCGTGGGGATCGACGGGGGGGAGTGGAAGGTCGTGAAGCGGCTCTGGGCCGAGGGGCGCCTGCCCAATCTCCGGAGCCTGGCCGAGCGGGGCACCACGGCCACCCTGCGCACCGCCTACAACTCGTCCCCGGTGATCTGGACCACGATCGCGACCGGGGTCACTCCCCGCGAGCATGGGATCACGGACTTCGTGGTGCCGACTCCGCAGGGAGACGTACCCATCTCCTCGGACGTCCGCAAGGTGCCGGCGATCTGGAACATGCTCACCCAGTCAGGGCGGCGCGTCGCCGTGCTCGGCTGGTGGGGGTCCTGGCCGGCGGAGGAGGTCAACGGCGTGGTGGTGAGCGACCGGGCGCTGCTCGACCTCGAGCGCCGCGTCTCGCCGCCTTCCTATCTGCCGACCTTCCTCCAGGAGGTTCGGCGGGCGCGGGAGGAGCCGAGCCTGTTCGGGGCGGAGGACGAGGCGGAGATGCGGGACCGGGCGATCGCCCGGGCCTCGACGACGCTCGCCGGCCAGGGCTTCGACCTGCTCCTCGTCTATTTCCGCAGCCCGGACATCATCAGCCACAACCACTGGAAGTCGTACGAGCCCGAGGCGTTCGAGGGGGTGGCCGATCCTGCGGAACGCGAACGGGTCCCGCGCTCGTACGAGGCGGTCGACCAGGCGCTCGGGCGCCTCCTGAAGGCCGGTCCCAAGGACATGAACGTGCTGGTGATCTCGGACCATGGCTTTCACGCCGCCCGGCCCGAGGAGGTCAAGGTGCTGCTCGACATGGATGCTGTCCTGAAGCGGCTCGGCTACCAGGACCGGATCCATACCTATGGGACCCCCTCTTTCCGGCAGGTGAAGCTGCTGCGGTTCTCGAAAGTGCCTCTCGCCGAGCGCGAGGAGCTGCGCCGGCGCCTCGCCGAGGACCTGGCGGCCGTGACCTATGAGTCGGGCGCTCCCGTTTTCGTGGTGCGGGAGGCGCGCCCCCGCGAGATGCGGGAAGGGGCCGACTTCGTCGCAGTTGTAGAGACGAAGGGCGCCACGCAGGCCCTGCGCATTCGCGGGGAGCGGTTCGAAGGCGCCATCGAGAGCCTCAGCCGGATCTCCGGGACCCACACCCGCAACACCCACGGGATCTTCCTCGCCGCCGGTCCGGACGTCGATCCGGATGCCGAATTGGAAGGGATCCGGGTCCACGACATTACGCCCACCCTGCTCTATGGGCTCGGTCTGCCGGTCGCGGAGAGCTTCGCGGGCAAGCCCCGCACGGATCTCTTCACCGAGGAGTTCCGCGAGGACCATCCCGTGCGCACGATCCGGTCGTGGGGGAAGCGGAAGAGCGCCGGAGCCCGGACCTCGAAGGAGGACGAGAAGCTCCTCGAAGAGCTACGGGCTCTCGGCTACATCCAGTGAGCGCTCAATCCTTCCAGATGGCTTTCCACCAGGGCTCGTCGTCCTCGGCGGGCGGCCCTGATGCCTTGAGGTTCATCCGGCCGCGGATCTTCTGGATGTCCCAGCCGGTGAGCGAGGCCAGGGTCTGGGCCTCCCGCTCCATCCGCTTCGGCAGCTCGCGGCGGTAGGTCTGCGCGGCCTCGCAGCGGTCGTCACCCTTCCAGGGGTGGCGCAGGATGTAACGCCCCTGGAAGTTCTGGCGGTCGCCGGTCTCCTGAAAGACCAGGTCCTCCGGGAAGTGCTCGGCGTCGTAGCGCACGTGAAGACGCGTGATGAACACGTTCTGCGGCTGCGGCTGGATGTCGGGCCGCGGTTGCATTCTTCCCCCTGGTCGCCCCACTGGCCCCTCGAGCCAGAAGACGCCGAGCTGGCGCAGCTCCTGGAGGGAGAGCGGGTCGGCGGCGCAGGGGTCGCACCAGCCCATGTCCCAGGCGTACTCCAGGAAGAGCGCCCGCTGGTCCTCCTTCTTCACCTGCTGCGCGAACAGGTCGCGGTAGAAGTTGGAGAAGTCGTCCTTGACGAAGAGCGGCACCTCCGCATCCGAGGCGAGGCGGACCGTGCGGTAGTTGGTGGTCTCGACGCGGCCCTTGCGGGTGAGAGCGAAGATGAACAGCTCCTGCGGGCCGGCGGCGTTGACCATCCCCAGCCGGATCGGCAGCATGAACTTGGGCGACTCGTAGGCCACCTGGATCGGCCGCAGATACGAGAAGCCGAGCTTGGACTGCTCCTTGAGGTTGACCTTGGCCACAAAGAACTTCATATCCTGCTTGATGTAGCTGCCGAGCGCCCGCGACGCCCCCTGGGGGATGCGGTAGCCGCTCTCGCGCAGCCAGGTCTCCAGGCCGTCGCTCTGCGTGGCCGAGAGGATGACGATGTCGTACTCGCCCACCGTGTAGGCGGCTTCGACCTTCACCCCCAGGCTGCGGTCGTGGGCCCCGGACTCACTGCCACCAACCACCCCTCCAGCTACGGACTGCGGGGCCATCCGCCGCTCCATGATCTGACAGGGGTTCTCGTCGTAATACTCGACCAGGCGCGGCGCGGAGTAGGCGTCGAGATGGTCGAGCAGGGCCGGCTCGGCCACATGGATCTGCCCCCGCTGCAGGACCGTGGGGACCGGGATGACGACCGCGAACTCCTTCGGGTCACCCTTGAAGTCGTTGGCCATGGTGAGTACCGTGCGGTCGCCGTCGCGCACCAGGACCACCTTGGAGGCCTGATTGAAGATTTTGGTGTCCGCCCGGGCCACGTAGAAGCCGCAGAAGGCGAGGGCATGCGGAGCCACGGCAAAGAGGGCCGCGGCGCCGAGGAGCAGGAGCGGGAGCCGTTTCACGCGAATCTCCTTTCGAGGATCGGGAGCGGTTGCCAGGCGTACCGACGTCCCGGCAGCAGGCGGTCGATCAGCGGCACGATCGGGGAGAGGAAGAAGAGCGCCAGGATCAGCCCGTTCGGCCGGTAGAGGACGAAGTGGACGTATCCGGCGCCGAGGGCGACCAGCAGCGCGAAGAGGAGCCGGCCCGCCCGCGAGTCGGGCGTGGTCTTCGGGTCCGAGATCATGAAGAAGGTGAAGATCAGGAACGCCCCGCTCGCGAGCTGGTGGAACGGGATCGTCCAGGGCTGGCCCAACCAGAGGGCCCGCCCGAACACGACTCCCAGGTAGGAGGCGAGGAAGGCGTAGGTCACATCGCTCCGGGTCGCGCGGTTGACCACCAGACCGCCCAGGCAGGCGACCAGGAACCCGAACAGCGCCGCGCTCCCCCACTGGCCCGGCGAGACCCAGACCCTGCCGTCCGTGGCCAGCATCAGAGCGACGATGCCGAAGTTGGTCGGGTTGAAGAGGTGCTTGCCCCGCCAGCGGATCACGAACTTGCCCGCGATGGTGATCACGGCCGCCACGACCCCGAGGGCGACTCCGAGGGCGGACGCATCGGTGCGCAGCAGCAGGCAAAGGGAGAGGCCGGAGATCAGGGCGCTCTTCGGATCGAAGGCCGGCAGCTTCCAGATCCGGGTGCAGGCGTACTGCGTGAGGAGCGCCGTGGCCAGCATGGCCGCGGCCAGGAGCGGGCGCACCTCCAGGTCCAGGCGGACCACCCCGTAGACCAGCAGCGAGGCGAGCACGAGGATCTGGTACAGGCGCGGGTCGAAGATGGGGTGCCTCATCGGAAGAGCTTCCTCCAACTCCTCAGACACGTCAAACCGCCGGAAGGAAACCGCTCTAGCGGAGCGCGGGCGTGCGGGCGGCCACCATCGCGGTGATCCCCGTCGCTCCCGCCCGCCGCAGGGCTGCGGCTGCCATGTCCAGAGTGGCGCCGGTCGTGGCCACGTCGTCCACGAGCAGCAGGCGGAGGCCGCGGACCCTGCCCGGACGCGAAACGCGGAAGGCCTGGCGGAGGTTGGCGAGCCGGTCGGCCTTCCCCAGGGAGGTCTGGGGCGGCGTCCGGCGGACGCGGCGGAGGGCAGGGACCAGCGGCAGGCCGAGCTGTGCGGCCAGGGGACTGGCGATCCGCTCCGCCTGGTTGTACCCGCGGACGAGCCGGCGCCGCCAGTGGAGCGGAACGGGAACGATCCCGTCGAATCCGTCGAGCGCCTCTCCCAACCCCTCCGCCAGGGCAAGGGCGAGGTGGCGCCCAAGGTAGTCCAGCCGGCGGAACTTGAGCCCCTGGACCACGGCGTCGAGGGGCGGCCGGTAGGTCCAGAGCGCGAGCAGGCGGTCGAAGGCGGGCGGCCGCTCGCGGCAGGCGCCGCAGCGGTATCCGGGCGGCGGCTCGAAGGCGTCGAGCGCTTGAGCGCAGACCGCGCAGGCTGCCCGTCCAAGAGGAGCCAGCTTTCCGCGGCAGGGGGCGCAGAGGCCCAGGGGCGCGGAGGCGAAGAGGGGCTCGCCGCATCCCAGGCAGGAGGCGGGCAGCAGGAGGTACAGCAAGCTGCGCGCGACGCCGCGGGGGCCGGGTCCGTATAAGGGATCGGAAGGCACGGTTATACTCGGCGGACCCGCGGTCCGCCCGGTTGGCGCGGACCGGCCATCAGAGAGGAGGAGGGATTTTGATTCAGCACCATTGCCTGCGGCGGCTCACTCTGCTCGCCGCGCTGCTCCTGCTCCCCGGCGCGGCCCGCGCCCAGGAGCTGTATACCTTCACCGCCGGCCTGCTGGGCGGCATCGGAGGCTCGCTCGACGCCGATCCCGGCGACGACCTCGGCAACACCGGCTACCAGCTCAACCTGACCATGGTCACCGAGCCGCGCACCCACGTGGGCTTCCGCCTGGGCCAGCTCTCGCTCGACAGCGAGGAACGCTTCGGCTCGCTGTCCGAAGCCGAGCTTTCCTACGTCACCGTCGCCGGCGAGTACCGTTTCCCGCCGAGCTACTACGAGTCGGGACTCTACATCGGCCTGGGCGGCTACCGCCTGGAGGGGAGCCGCGGCAGCCGGGACGAGCAGGACACCGCGATCGGGCTCAACCTGGGGGTGACCGGCGAGTTCAGGGTCACGCAGTGGCTGGGCGTCCTGATCGAGCTGTCGGGGCACTACGCGGACCTGGACGAGGCCCAGTTCTTCGCTATGGGCCACGGCGGTATTGCCATCCACTTTTAGTGGAGGCGATCCACTTCTAGTCGGATTCCTTTTCTTCGGGGACCTGCTTCTTCTTCCGGCCCAGCAGGCGCCGCTCGAGCGGGCGCAGGACGGCCAGGATCAGCAGCAGCGCGACCGAGGTCACGGCAGCCTCCTTGTAGTACCGGGCTCCGACCGCGATGCCGATGGCCGCGGCGACCCAGAGGCCGGCGGCGGTCGTCAGGCCGTGGACCCGGCCGCGGGACTGGATGATCGTGCCGGCGCCGAGGAACCCGATGCCGGAGACGATCTCGGCCGCCATGCGGGACGGGTCCCAGGCGTTGCTGCCGCCATGGTAGATGGAGCCGAAGGTGGTGGAGATGTGGGTCAGCAGCGTGGCGCCTACCGCGATCAGCATGTGGGTGCGCAGCCCGGCCCACTGGCCCGTCCATTCCCGCTCGGCGCCCACGATCCCCGAGAGCAGGGCCGCGAGGCCGATCTTGACCGCGATCTCCTCGAGCTCGCTCAAGATCCGGCCGGCCGGGGCGCGCCCCCGAGCTCCTTGAGTCGGCTGGCGATGAGCTCGCGCACCTCGGGGTCGTCCCAGTCGGTCTGGCCCACGAACTTCTCGACCACCTCGCCGCGCACGACCAGGTAGGTCTCCGGCAGCTTGTCGGTGCCGTAGCGCTTGGCCACGTCCCAGTTCGGGTCGTAGAGGGCCATGGTCCCCCAGTTGCCGAGGAAGATCTCGGCCTTTTGGGTCTCGTCCGCGACCGCGACCATCACGATCTCGAAGTCGTCATGATTGGAGAGATCCCGGGCCAGCCTCTTCAGCGAGGGGATCTCCTCGCGGCAGGGCGGGCACCAGGTGGCCCAGAAATGGACGAGGCTCACCGGCTCCAGCTTGGGTCCGAGCGTCGTCGCCTTCCCTTCGGCATCGAACAGGAAACCTCCGGGCTCCTTGAACGTACCGCTCCCCTTGGGCCAGAAGAGGGCGGCGAGGGCGCAGGCGACCAGGACGGCAACCGCGATGCGGGCCTGCTTTCCCAAAGGGGCCGAATCTTTCGGGGCGGCGGCCTGAGGGGCCTCCGTCGCCGGGACGGGATTCGTCGAGGAATGCATGGGTCAGCTCCCGTGTTGGTCCGGCTCGGGTCAAGTTTTGACCCGAGCTCCGCGTTTCTCTAGAATACCTCACCGGACCCGAAAAATCCGACTGAAAGCTATGCAGGATTCTGGCCTCGACCTATCTAAATTGGATCGCCTGCTCGGGGATGTCCTGCTCGAGGGCGAGATCGCGCGCACTTCGCGGACCGCCGTCTACCGCGTGCGCACCGGCGCGGCCGGCGGCCGTCCCCTGGCGCTCAAGGTCGCGCTCCACTCCAGCGATCCCGAGGACCTCGCGCGCTTCCGCCACGAGGTCCGCCTGCTCTCCGAGGCCCGCCACCCCAACGTCGTCGAGGTCTATGATTTCGGCGTCCTGCCCGGGGACTTCCCGTTCCTGACCATGGAGCTCCTCGCGGGTGGAGTCGCCGAGCGGTTGCGCGGCCGCGGCTGGGACGCCATCTACGACGCGGCCATCCAGGCCGCGGCCGGTCTCGCCCATATTCACCGCCAAGGCGTGGTCCATATGGACCTCAAGCCGGCCAATCTGGGATTGACTGAGGATTTCCGCCTCAAGATCCTCGACTTCGGACTGGCCCACGAGGCGCGCGGTCCGCTCGACCGGCGCATCCGCGGCACGCTCGCCTACACGGCGCCCGAGGTCCTGCTCCAGGACGACTACGATCATCGCGCCGACCTCTACTCGCTCGGCATGACGCTGTTCGAGCTCGCCACCGGCGTCCTCCCCTCGCAGATCGGGGACGAGATGGACGCCGTCCGCTTCCATCTGGAAGGGGAGGTGCCCGACCCGCTCCGGGTCCGGCCTGACATGCCGCCGGAGCTGGCGCGCATCCTCCAGCGCCTGCTCCAGCGCGACCCGGCGGACCGCTACGCCTCGGCGGGCCGGCTCCTCGCGGACCTCGGGCAGGCGGCGGGGCGGCCTCTGGACACCACGGCCGCGGCGGCCCTCTCGTTCTCGGAGGGAAAAGTCCTCGCCAGCCGGCTCGTCGGCCGCGACGAGGTGTTCGGCCGGCTGCGGAGCACCCTGGCCGAAGCCGCGGAGGGCCGGGGCGGCACCGTTCTGATCGAAGGCAGGGAAGGGGTGGGCAAGAGCCGTCTCCTCCGCGAGTTCCGCCTCTTCGCCTCGATCGAGGGCGCGCGGATCGCCCGCAGCTCCCCGAGCGACGGCATGGCCGAGCACGCGCAGCCCCTCGCGCCGTTCCTCGACGCCCTGGAGAGCCTCAGGATCGAGGTCCAGACGCCCGGCAAACCCGGCGAAGGAGACCAACGCGAGCGCTTCCGCCTGTATCAGGAGATCTCCCGCGGTCTTTCGGAGGCAGCCGGCTCCGGTCCGCCCACCCCTCCAATACTGCTGCTGCTCGACGACCTCCAACTGGCCGGGAAGGAGAGCGAGGAGCTGCTCACCTTCCTTGGGGAAGACTTGCGGAGCTCGCGGGCTCTCGTGGTCGCGGCCCGGCGTTCGGAGGACGCCGTCGCCAGGGAAGCGGACGGCTCGGTGCAGCACATCGCGCTGCTTCCCCTCGACCGCGCCGCGACCGGCCAGCTCGTCGACGCCTCGCTGGGGACGAAGAGCCTCCCGGCGAGCTTCTACGGCTGGATCTATGACAACACCCAGGGCTCGCCCGCCGAGACGCAGCAGATCCTGCGGCAGCTCGTGGACGACCAGGTGCTCCAATACCGGGACGGCGACTGGAAGCCCTCCATCCCGGCCCTGTCGCGCTGGGCGAGCTCGCCCGAGGGGCGGGATGCGCAGGGCTGGCGGAGGTTCACGGCGCTCCCGGCCCCCGAGCGGGAGGTCCTGGAGGCGGCGGCCGTCGTAGCCGAGCCCTTCCCCCTGGCCCTGCTCGCCGCGCTCCTCGACGAGGATCCCCAGTCGGTCTACGAGCGGCTCGACGCGCTGGTGGCGCAGGGCTACCTCGAGCGGCTCCGGGAGACCGGCGGCGTCCGCTACCAGGTCGCCCGGCAACCGTTCCGCCAGACGCTCTACTCGACCCTCGACCCGGAGCGGCGGGTCCTGCTCCACCGGCGCCTGGCCGGACTGCTGGAAGAGCGGCTGCGCCAGGGGGAGACCGGGCTGGTCACGGCCGTGGCCGAGCACTTCTGGCGGGGCGGCGAGCGCTCCCGGAGCCTGCCCTACCTGACCTGGGCGGCCGAGGAGGCCACGGCCGTCTATGCCTACGCCCAGGCGGCCGGGCTGTACGGCCGCGCCGCCGAGGCTGCCACCGAAGCGGGAGACGCGGAGATGGGGACGCAGGCGCTCGCCGCCCAGGCCGAGGCGCTCACCTCGGCCGGCGCCTTCGCCCGAGCCCTCAAGGTCTACCAGGAGCTGATCCGGCGGCCGGGGCTCGACCGCGCGCTCGCCGCTCGCCTGCAACTGCGCAAAGGGCGGCTGCACACCCGGGTAGGCGAGCACGAGGCCGCCCTCGCCACCCATGAGGAGGGGCTGCGCCAGCTCTCCGGCCTGCGCCAGGCCGACCTGGAGATCGACCTGGATATCGACCTTCGTCATGGCAAGTCTCTGGCCCTGCGCGACCTCGGGGACTGGGAAGGGGCGTTCGACGCGGCGCGCTCGGCCCTGGCGCGGGCGGGCCGCGAGGAGCTCGACCGCCAGCGCGCCAACCTGCTCAACTCTCTGGGCAACCTGTACGCCGCGCGGGGGGACTTCCGCCGCGCCGGGCGGCTGATCCGCCGCGGGCTCCGGATCGGCGAGCAGCTCGGGGACGAGGTCCTGGCGTTGCGGCTGCGCAACAACCTGGGCAACGTCCTGTGGAAGACCGGCCGCTTCGACCAGGCCCGCGACCTCTACAGCCGCAACCTCGACTTCTACGAGCGCACCAACGACGTCTGGGGCCAGCTCTTCGCCCTCAACAACCTCGGCATCCTGGAGTGCAGCCGGGGCAACTGGCGGGCGGCGCGGGAGCCGCTGACCCGCAGCATCGAATTGACGCGGCGCCTGGGCGCCCGCGAGACCGAGGCGGCCCAGCGCCTGAACCTGGGCGAGGCCGAGGAGATCCTGGGCCACTGGCCGCGCGCCCAGCGCCACCTGGAGCGCGCTCTCAAGCTTTTGGAGGAGACCACGCCCGGTCATCCCGGTCATCATCCTGACCGCCTGGCCGTCCTGGCCCAGCTCGCCTCCCTCGACCGCAAGCGCGGACGCGGCGCGGAGGCCGAGCGTCGGGCGCGCGAGGCCCTCGCGGGAGCCGAGGCGAACCCGCAGATGACCGATCCCGACCTGCTGGCGCACTGCCATCTCCAGATCGGGCTCATCGAGAAGGACCGCGACAACCTGGAGGCCTCCGGCTCCCATTTGAAGCGGGCGTTGGAGCTGGCCGAGGAGGCGGGCATCCGTCCGATGCTCGCGCGGGTCCACATCTCCCTGGCCGACCGCGCCCTGCGCGACGGCGACCTCGAGGGGGCCGGCCGCCACGCCGCGGAGGCGCGGCGGCGGGTGGAGGAGACCGGCGACCGCTTCTCCGAGGCCAAGGTCCTGATCGTGGAAGCGCGGATCGCCAGCGCCCGGGACGACGCGGACGGCGCCGAGCAGCTGTTCTCCCAGGGGGTCCGCCTCCTGGAGGAGCTGGAGACCCCCTACGAGCACGCCCGCAGCCTCTACGAGTGGGGGCTGCGCACCTGGAACGTGGACACGGCCCTGCGGCGCCTTCGCCGGGCCCTCGCCGGCTTCGAGCGTTTGGGAGCGGAGACCGAGTCGCGGCGCGCGTCCGGCGCCCTGGAGCGCATCCGCGAGCACCAGCGTTTCTCCATGGGTCGCGGCGCCAGCTCCGTGCTCTACGAGGTGGGCAAGGTCATCAACTCCACCCTGGACCTCCAGGAGGTGCTCTCGCGCACGATGGACCTGGTCCTGGAGCGGCTCGGGGCCGAGCGCGGGATGATCGTGCTCTCCAATCGCCTGACCAGGGAGCTGGAGGTCGCCGTTGCGCGCAACCTGGGTAGAGAGGACGAGAAAGAAGGACAGAAGCTTTCGGAGAGCGTGGTCCGCCGCGTGGTCGAGACGCGGGAGCCGGTTCTAGCGGTCGACGCGCTCACCGACGGCCGTTTTGCCGGCTCCGAGTCGATCGTGGCCCGGCACATCGTCTCGATCCTCTGCGTGCCCCTGGCGATCCGCGATCGCCTGGCCGGCGCGATCTATGTCGACCATCGGGAGGCGCGCCACCTGTTCGGGCAGGCCGACCTGGAGTTCCTGATCGGCTTCGCCGACCAGGCGGCCATCGCGATCGAGAACGCCCGGCTGTTCAGCGAGCTCGACGCGTCGCGGCAGCGGCTCAAGCTGGAGAACGAGTCGCTGCGCAACGAGATCCTCTCCTCGCACAACCTGGGCTCGATGATCGGCAAGAGCCGTCCGATCGTCGAGCTCAAGCAGATGATCGAGAAGGTCGCCCAGAGCAGCTCGACCGTGCTCATCCGCGGCGAGAGCGGCACGGGCAAAGGGCTTGTGGCCCGCATCCTCCACTCGATCTCGCCGCGCCGGCAGGCGCCATTCATCCACTTCAACTGCGCCGCCCTGCCCGAGACGCTGGTCGAGAGCGAGCTCTTCGGCCATGAGAAGGGGGCGTTCACCGGCGCCTCGGGGCAGAAGCCGGGCCGCTTCGAGCTCGCCAGCCACGGCACGATCTTCCTGGACGAGATCGGCAAGGTCTCGATGTCGGTGCAGTCCAAGCTCCTGCGGGTGGTGGAGGAGAAGGAGTTCGAGCGCGTCGGCGGCACCCGGACGCTGCAGGCCGACGTGCGGGTGATCGCCGCCACGAACCTGGAGATCGAGGAGGCCATCCACCGCAACGAGTTCCGCGAGGACCTCTACTACCGCCTGAACATCCTGCCGATCGTGCTGCCCGCGCTGCGCCAGCGCAAGGAGGACATCCCCTACCTGGTGCAGCACTTTCTTGCAAAAGTGAGCCGCGACCAGGGGCGCCCGTTCAAGGAGCTGGACCCGGCGGTGCTGGACGTCTTCTACGGCTACGACTGGCCGGGCAACGTGCGCGAGCTGGAGGCAGCGGTGCACCGCGCCTTCGTGCTCTCGAGCACCGACGTGCTGACCACCGAGGACTTCGGCTGGATCGCCCTCCAGGTGAAGGGGAGGGCGGTGGCGCAGCCGCCGGACGCGCCGGGCCTTTCGGCCACGGTGCGGCTCTCCGAGGGCGGCTACGAGGAGGCGCTGGAGCGCTACGACCGCCAGCTCATCGCCGCCGGCCTGGCGCAGACCAACGGCCGCATCCGGGAGACGGCCCGCCTCCTCGGCATCGCCCGCAACACCTTGCGCGCCAAGATGAAGCGCTATGGGATGGGGGGGGAGGGTGAGGAGGACTGAAGGCCGCCCGTGTTTGACACCCCCAGCCTCTCCCGCTACACTATGCCGCCTTGTGAGACCTGGGGCCGTAGCTCAGTTGGGAGAGCGCTTGAATGGCATTCAAGAGGTCGAGGGTTCGACTCCCTTCGGCTCCACCAGTTCCCTCCTTTCCTGATTCCCGTCCATCCCCTGAAGGCCAGAGCTCTGCGCAGGCTTGAGCGCTTTGGGTTTTGTGGCTAAACTCCCCCCTGGACTGCCCCTATTCAACTGCGTCCGGGAGAGAGCCTTGCAGCCACGGAAAGTGCTCGTCGTCGACGATTCGAAGCTCATGCACAAGATGTACGAGGTGATGCTGCGCCAGTACCCCCTGGTCTATGCTTCCGACGGACGCCAGGCGCTCGACCGGCTCCAGGAACACCCGGACATCGACCTCGTGCTGCTCGACATCAACATGCCCAACATGAACGGGCTGGAGTTCCTGGCCGAGCTGCGCTCCGACGCCGCCCATGCCAACCTGCAGGTGATCATCATCAGCACCGAGGGGCGCGAGGAGGACACGGCGCGGGGGATCGAGGCGGGGGCCACCGCCTACATCAAGAAGCCGTTCCACAGCGAGGAGATCCTGGAAGTCATCAGCCGCCTGGAGAAGAAGGGCGCAGCTTGAACGAGCGCAGCGGCATGACCGAGAGCGGGCGGCTGAGCTCCACCGCCGTCCCCGGGCGCGACCTCCTGGGCGAGCTGCGCTCGACGCTGGAGAAGGCCAACGAGCTCCTGCGCGTCGTCGAGGCGAGCCAGCAGGGCGCCGCGGTGCGCGAAGCCGGCACCGCCGAGGAACGAATAGCAGAGTTGGAGCGCCGCCTGTCCACGGCCGAGTCCGACGTCAAGGAGCTGGCCTCGCGCCTGGTCGATTCCGAGCACCAGGGCGGCCGCCTGATGAACCTCTACGTGGCCACCTACCAGCTCCATGCCACCCTCGATCCCGCCGAGGTCCAGGCCACCATCGCCGAGATCGCCATCAACCTGCTGGGCGCCGAGCAGTTCGCCCTGCTCCTGCGCCGGGACGACGTGCCCGGCGAGGAAGACCCCGGCTACGAGATCGCGCTCATCGAGGGCATGTACGACGAGGTGGAGAACCCCTACTCGGGCGACAGCTATGCCGGCGGTGATCCCATGGTGGACCAGACGCTCCGGGACGGTGTGCTCCGCCTGGGGCCGACCTCCGAGTCGCAGGCCCTGGCCGCCGTGCCGCTGCGGGTCCAGAACGAGATCGTGGGCGCGCTCGTGCTGCTCAAGCTGCTCGACCACAAGCCGATCCTGCGGGCCGAGGACCGCGACCTGCTCGACCTGCTCTCCGCCCATGCCGCCTCGGCCATGTTCGCCGCCCGCCTGTTCGCCACCAAGGACCGCAAGCTGCGCACGCTGGAGAGTCTCGTCAAGCTCGCTCGGGGTGAGTGAGCGGAGACGCCGCCCATGGGGATCTCCGGCAGTCTCAAGGACGTTTCCGTCGCCGATGTGATGCAGTTCATCCATCTCGGCCGGCGGACGGGCACGCTGTTGCTCTCGCAGGGCACCAAGCGCGCCATGATCGGCTTCCACATGGGCCGGCTGGTCAGCGCCCAGGCGCCCCGCACCCCCAAGCTCGGCGACCTCCTCATCACCTCGGGGATGATCGACCGCGGCATCCTGGAGCGCGCCATCGACTCGCAGCAGACCGAGCCGGAGCGCCGCTCCCTCGGGCAGATCCTGGTCGGCTCCGGGTCGATCGATCCCGAGGGGCTGCGCCAGGTCATCGCCCAGCAGATCGAGCAGGCGGTCTCCGAGGTCATGGTCTGGGACACGGGCAACTTCGAGTTCGCCATCGACGACCTGCGGCCGATCGACGACATCGCCCTCTACCCGAGCGACGTCCTTCCCGACGCGGACATCAACACCCAGATGGTGCTGCTCGAGGCGGCGCGCATCTTCGACGAGCGCAACCGGGACCGGGCCGAGGGCCGCGAAGACGGCCGCAATGCGAGCGGTAGCGGGAGCGGTGGATATCCGGCCGGGGATGCCACGAACCCCACGATGATCATGGATTCGTCGCCCCGCTCGTCCGGCGGCGGCCTGATGGCCGCCGACATGGAGGAGCTGGGGATGCGCGAGATCCCCAAGCACGCGGCCGAGCAGCTCAAGGTGCACCTGGTCTCTACCGACCACGGCTTCGCGGCGAGGCTCGGGGAGGCGCTGCACAACGAGGTGGCGGGGGTCGAGGTGACGACGCTCGCCCAGGCCGGCACCACGAACCACGGCGAGCCGCAGCCGATCATCCTGCTCGACCTGCGCGCCGGCGGCGGCGTGACCCTGGAGCAGGCCGCGTCCGTGCGCCGAGCCCGGCCCAAGGTCTCCCTGATCGCCCTGGTGGACCCCGGTTCCTCGTTCGTGAAGGCCTACGAGGCCGGCGTGCTGGCAGCGATGCCGCCGGACCTGGAGGCGGTCGTGGCCTGCGTCGAGAACGTGATCGACACGCGCCGCGACCTGATCCGCGGCGGCCGGGTCGAGGACTCGCGCTCGGGCGTGGCGCGGCTGCGGCGGGTGTTCGGCGACCTGCGCTCGGGGCTGATCTCGGCCACGGTCGCGCTGAACCTGATGCACATCGTCTCGGAGTCGGTGGAGCGCGCCATCCTCTTCCTGGTCAAGCGCGATCATCTCGTGGCGCTGGGCGCTTTCGGGGTGGACGCGCGCGGCAAGCCGCTGGCCGAGTCCACCCGCGGGCTGAAGCTGCCCATGGAGGGCGAGAGCGTCCTCATCCACAGCCTGGAGACGGGCGAGGTCCACTCGGTCGACTTCGACCAGGCCGGCCTCCTCGACGCCTTCCGCCAGATGGTGGGCCGTCCCCGCACGGGCCAGGTGGTGGTTTTCCCGGTGCTCGGCGCACAGCGTGTGATCTCGGTGATCTACACGGACAACGGCGACCGCGACACCCCGATCGAGGACATCGACATCCTCGAGCTCTCCACCGCCCAGGTGGGTATGGCCTTCGAGAACGAGCTGCTGCGGCGGCAGATCTCGCAGGGCAGAGATTAAGGACCTAAAGGACCTAAAGGACCTAAAGGACAAATCCGGAGTCCTTTACGTCCTTTGAGTCCTTTGAGTCCTTTGAGTCCTTTTGGTCCTTTGTCTTGCCCTCTTTACTGGCTCATCCCCGCGATCGGATTGTACGGCCGGGCCTTGTACCCCGCCGGGAGATCGTAGGTGCCGGCGGGGGCGGCCTTGGTTTCCACCGCGACCAGCTCCTCTCGGGTGCCGAACTTGGCTCCGAGCGCGTCGACCTGCGACTCGGTCAGCACCGGGAAGCCGTCGATCTTCTCTAGCTCCTTCACCCACTCCCCGGACCCGGGCTGCAGCGCGGCCATGGCGCCGGCCATCTTGTTGAACCCCGCGAAGCCCGCGATCTCCTTGCTCACCCACATGGTCGTGGCGATCTTCATCCCCATGGCGCTCTGGACGGTGACGTCGTAGCGCCGGGCGTTCCACTGGCCGACCTTCTTCGTCTCGTCGCGGGGCGCGACCTGCACGGTGACCTTCATGCCTGCGGCGATCTGATCGGCCATGGCCTCGCTCCCCTTGGGCATCATCTTGCGCAGGTCGATCGGCAGGGCGATTTCGCTGTACGTCTTGTCCTCATGGTCCAGGAGGTAGAGCCGGCTCTTGTCCGGCCGGTAGATCATCGTCTGATCGCCGTCGTCGCGGCGCAGGCGGTCGCCGGCCGTCCACACCTTGACCGTCGAATCCTTGGCGGGCTGGCTCTGGCCGCCCATCTTGATGGCGTCGGTGTGGCTCTTCATGGTGTAGAGCGTGTCCGCTCCGGCCGCCACGGGGAGGGCCAGGACGAGCAGGGCGAGCAGCGTGCGTCGGAACATGGTTACGTCTCCTTCAGGGGAACGGAGGAGGTAGCTTAGCCGCCGCCCGGGGGCTTGGCAAGGCGCACATAGAGAAGTTTCTCTATTTCGGCGACCACCTCTCCCTGCTCGTCGCGGACCTGGGCCGTGAACACCGGCTCGATCTTCTCCCCGCGGTCCGCGGCGGCCCGGATCTCCTCGACCCTCTCCTGCGGGATGTGGAAGGTGGCCCGGACCGTCCCCTTCCCCGGGCGGCGGAAGCGGATCGTCGCCGCCTTGTCCCAGATCACGTAGCCGCGTCCCAGGGCCTGGACCAGGATCAGCATGAAGAAGGGATCGCACATGGAGTAGAGCGAGCCGCCGAAGTGGGTGTTCACGTAGTTCCTGTTCCAAAACCGCAGCTTCATCCGCACGTCGAACGTCCGCAGGTCCGCGGAGGCCCGCACCCGGATCCCGGCGCCGAGATACGGCGGCCAGAGGCTGAGCATGCGCAGGAGCACGCTCGTTCTGCGCTGCTGGGCCATGGGGCGGAGTCTATCCCTCAAACCCCGGACAATTCGGCCAGGTCGATCTCCGCGAGGTAGGCCTCTTCCAGGTTGGGCTCGATGGCGTCTCCGGCGAGGGGATCTCCGGGCCGGGCCACCGCCCGCACCCGGATGCCCTCCAGGGTGCGCACCCGGGTGGTGATGCGGTAGCGGCGGCCGAAGTCGGCCAGCTCCTCGTCGCCGAGCAGGGCGCGGAAGACCCGTCCCCGGGCGCGGGCGGTCAGCTCTTCGGGCGTGCCGTCGAAGCGCAGCCGGCCGCGGTGGAGGAGGAGGATGCGCGAGGCCGCGGCCTCGACGTCGCTGGCGATGTGGGTGGAGAAGAGGACGATCCGCTCCGCGGCCTGCTCCAACAGGATCTGGCGGAAGCGGGTGCGGGATTCCACGTCGAGCCCCGTGGTGGGCTCGTCCACGATCAGGATCGGCGGCGTGCCGAGCAGGGCGCGGGCGATCCCCACCCTCTGGCGCATGCCGCCCGAGAAGTCCCGCACCTTGCGCCGGGCATGCTCGGTCAGGCTGACCGCGGCGAGCAGGCGCTCGATCTCCTCCCGCCGCTCGCGCGCCGGCATCCCTCTCTCGATCGCCCAATGGTCGAGGAACTGCTCGGCGGTCAGCTCCGGGTAGGCGTTGAAGTCCTGTGGCAGGAAGCCGATCTGCCGGCGGTACTCGGAGAGATTCTCGGGAGTCACGGCCAGGCCCCGGAAACGGACTTCCCCCCGGCTCGGATCGAGCAGCCCGGTCAGCAGGCGCAGCAGGGTCGTCTTGCCCGCGCCGTTCGGTCCGAGCAGGCCGACGATCCCCGGGGTCAGCTCGAAGCGGACGCCAGAGAGCGCGGTGACCTTCCCGCCATAGACCTTGGTCAGCGTGTGCGCCTCCAGCACGGGTCTTCCCGGAGCAGTCCATTGGGGAGGACGCTGCCGGCGCCGGACCTCTTCGGGCTTCCGCAGCCGCTCCGCTGCGCCGCGGGCGAGGAGGAGCAGGGCCGGCGAGAGCAGCACGGAGGCGAGCAGGGCGGTCCCCCCTGCGACCGCCGCGGCCCGCAGGGGAGTCGCCCAGCGGAGCAGCAGGGGATCGACCCCCAGCGTCGGAGCGATGAGCCCGATCGCCAGGGCCGGCACCGCGCCGAGGAGCCACGGGGTCTCCTGGCGGAGGGAGCGGTACAGCCGCGACGGCCGGACGGCAGGAGAGGAGAGCGTCCCTTCGACCACCGCCGGCAGGGCGAGGGCCAGGGCGGCGGCAAGGGCGAAGACCGTGAGCTCGTCCGCCTGGCGGAGGCCGGACTGGATCAGAGGCGTGGCCGCCAGCAGCCCCAGGCAGAGGGGAGCGAGGGCCACGAGGCCGCGGAGCAGCCCGCCGAGCCGGCACGCCGCCACCGCGAAAAGCAGCAGGGGGACCGCCAGGCCCAGGACGATCAGGCGGACGCGCTCGCTCTGCCAGAGGCCGGGAGCGAGGGACGGGCGCTCCAGGGCGGTGCCGGTGGGAAGGCCGACCTGGCCCAGGCTGCGGTCGATCTCGCGGCGGAACGCGATCCGGCCCAGCTCGGTGCCCAGGATGATCCTCAGGTCGACCGGCATCACGAACCGCCCCGACTGCCGGGCGATCCGCGCCTGCACGACCTCCTCCCGGAGGACCAGGGACGAGGCGGGGAGGAACGGCTGGCCGTCCAGCAGGAGGGGGCGCTGGAGGAGCGCCGCCATCGGCGGCACCTCGTCCGGGTCGGTGGAGACGCCCGCGGGGGCCACGAGCAGCGACCGCTCCGAGCCTTCGGTGAGAGCGGGCAGCCGCAGCTCCCGGGGAGGCGTGCTGGCGCGGCGGAGGTGCGAGGCGAAGGCCGCGGCGCGCTCCGGAGACAGGCCGGCGACGGGGCGGAGCGCCAGGCGGACCGTCCGCACGTCGTGGCGGACGATCCAGTGGGTGCGCACCTTGATCGCGGCGAGGCGGTTGAGGAGGCGTTCGTAGCCGTCCAGGAGGGTCGGCAGGTCCGCGCTGCGCAGGACGGCCCTGTAGATGTTGCCCTCGGCGTCGATCTCGGCGCGGTCCTCCAGCCGGCGCGCGGCCCGCTCGCCGCCGCCTCCCCCGGCATCGATCGTGAGGGAGCCGCCGGCCGCGATGCGGTACCGGAGCCGGGTGACGAGGCGGGCGAGGCGGTCGGGGCGGCGGTCCCGGCGCCGGATGTCGGCGGTGACGAAGCCCTCCCCCTCCCAGGAGAGGCTCCAGAAGTCCTCGATCTCCTCCGCATCCTTCACATGGGCCTCGATCTCCTGGATGCGCCGGGCCGTCTCTTCGAGGGTGGTCCCCTCGGGCAGGCGCAGTCGCAGGACGAGGCTGCCGGCGTCCGGGTCGAGGTCCGCGGGTTTTGGGAGGAGGGACGGGCCGAAGAGGGCGGCGGCCACGTAGGCGAGGGTGGCGGCGGTAAGGACGATGGTGCCGGGGTCGCGGAGGGCCGTTTTAGGCAGCAATGTAGGGGCGGGGCTTGCCCCCGCCCGGGAGGGGGCGAGCCCCTCCCCTACACCACGGAGCGAGGGCACGACCGCTGCCGCCATCATCGCCCCCACGACCGCCAGCAGGAACGCCGCCGCCGGCTCGGAGAGCAGCGGCCCCAGCTCCTCGCTGGCCAGAGCGACCGTCACCGGAACGGTCACGGCCGCGGCCACGGCGGTGAAGGCCATCGCCCGGAAGCTCGCCTTCCCGGCCAGACGCAGCAAGGCGGCGGGGAGGACTGCCGTGGCTCCGATCGCCAGGGCGACCAGGGTGGCGACGTTGAGGCCGACCCCGGCCAGCCAGAAGGCGTTCGCGGCGGCGGCCACGGCGGCGGGGAGGGCCAGGCCCAGGGCGAGGGCTCCCCACCGTCCGCCCAGCCGGGCTCCCGTTGCCGCGGCAACGGCGGAGGCGAGCAGGAGGGCCAGGGCGAGACGGACCACCAGCTCGCGCAACGGCTCGGCCTCGCTCCAGCTCAGGGTGCCGCCCGGAATCGTCTCCAGGCGGTTCCTCAGCGCGCGGTCCACCGACAGGGGGGAGGCGCCGTGGGCCCGCCAGACGAAGAGGGCGCGGGCGGGCTCGCCCCGGTAGCGCACCAGGTCGAGCGGCTCCTGCCGGCGCGAGCGCACCGAGGCCAGGGACGTCAAGGGCACCGCTCCTCCCCCGCGGGCGACGGCCATGCTCTCGATGGCGATCGGGGGCACGACGAGCGGCCACTCGCGTCCGCCGTGGCGGACCCGGCCCAGGGCGGGGGCCCGCAACGAGCGCTCCACCTCGGCGCGGACCGCTTCGGCCTCCTCCCAGGGGTCGAGGGCCGAGCCGCTCGTCTCCACCCGGACTTCCTCGCGGCGGGTGCCGTACACCGTCACCGCCTGGACTCCCGGAACCGAGCGCAGGGTTTCGGCGGCAGCTTCCGGGTGCCGGGCGCCCGCCAGCCAGACGATGGCAAAGAGCTCGCCCTCCGCCTCCGAGGCCGGGGTGATCCAGAGGCTGCCCCTGTCCTGAAGCCGGCGCCGCAGGTCCGCCAGCTCCGACTCCAGCCGGGCCGCCTTGCGCTCGGGGTCGGTCCCCGGCGCGAAGCGCACGGCCAGGCGGGCGCCGTCGGTCCGCACCTCGCCTCCGACCTCCTCGACCCGGCCGAGCGAGCGGATGGCGCTCTCGATCTCCTCGATCCACTCGCGGGTCACGGCGGCGGGATCGGCCACATCACCGAGCGTCAGGATGACCGTCAGCTCCGGGAAGCTCTGCCGCGGCAGGTAATCGAGCGGCAACCGCACCAAGGCCACGGCGCCCAGGATCAGGAGACCGAGGGTCAGGATGAGTCGAGCGAAAGGCCGTCCTTTCCCTCCGGTCCCTCCCCCCGGGGAGGGGGA
>DASUNJ010000258.1:0-3850 GCA_036277235.1 Thermoanaerobaculia bacterium
TTCCAGGCCCCGGCGGGTCTCCTCGTCCATCCCGGCTTGTTCCGGCCGCAGGCCGTGGCGGCTGCGCAGCTTTTCGGCGCGGAGCAGGGTGGCGAGAAAGCCGCTTCGCACCGGGTGGCTGCCGACGAGGTCGTTGTGTTCGTCTCTCCCCCGGTAGAGCTCCGGCCGCCTGCCAAGCTTGCGGCTCCAGGGCTCGATGCGCTTCCACCCGTCGAAGACGACGCTCATCCCCACTCGTCCGCTGTAGCTCAGGTGGGAGAAGGCCGGCCCGCTCTCTCCCGGCCCGAAGAGGTCCTCTCCCCGCAGGCCGGGCGCCGGGGGGAGGCCGGCCGCGGCCAGCACGGTCGGCAGGAGGTCGACGTGCTGGGCGAGGCGGGCGCTTCTCTCGCCGCGGACCTGGGAGGGCAGCTTCACCACGAGCGGCACGTCGAGCTCCTCGGCGTAGAGGCTCCGCGCATGGCCGAAGTCCCGATGCTCGCCGAACGCCTCGCCATGGTCGGAGACGAAGACGATCAGGGACTCCTCGAAGAGCTCGCGGTCCTTGAGAGCGGACAGGAGCGCGCCGAAGCTGCGGTCGTTGGCCGCGATCTCCGCGTCGTAGAGCGGCGTGACCTCGGCGATGAGGGCAGAGCGCTCCTCCCCCCTCGCCTTGTAGATCCGCCGCAGGCTCTCGATCGTTCCCGCTTGGGGAGGAGAGCCGGGCGCGAACCTCCGCCGCAGGTCGGGGGGCGGCAGGTAGGGGGCGTGCGGATCGAGGGCATGGATGTAGAGGAAGAACGGCTTCGACCCTCGATGACCGTCGAGCCAGGCGAGGACCCGCCGGTTGACCGAGGTCGAATCAGGCTCCTCAGGGAAGAAGAGGAAGTCATCGAAGCCTTGGGCGAGGCCGGTGTCCTTGCTGACGTGCCAGTTGGTGCTGAAGGCGGCGGTCCGGTAGCCGGCGGCGCGGAGCCTCTCCGGCAGGGTGTCGGCCGCGTCCGGCAGCCGGTCCTCGAGCGTCCGCACGCCGTGCTCCAGGGGACCCATTCCCGTGAGGATCGAGGCCACCGACGGCCGGGTCCAGGGCGCCTGTGCGACCGCCGTTTCGAACAGGGTCGCGCCCTCGGCGAACCGGTCGAGATGGGGAGAGGTGGGCTTGGGGTAGCCGTAGCAGCCCAGGCGGTCCGCGCGCAGGGTGTCGACCAGGTAGATGATGACGTTCGGGAGGGGCTTTCCCTGACTTTTCTCCTTGCGGACGGGGGCCGGAACCGGCTCGGGCTGGCGGGTTTCCGAGATCACCCGCGGACGGGCGAGCCGCACGGCTCCGCCGTCGGCCCGCAGGGCGAGGCGCAGGAGGTGGCGGTCTTTGCCAGGCAGCTCGACGGTCCCGGCCGCGATCGATCCCAGGACCTTCTCCGCCTTTCCCTCCTCCTGGACCTCCACGGCCAGCGATCCCGAGACGCCGGCCAGGGAGAACTCGCTTTCGCCGGGCAGATCGAGGTAGAAGACGGCCTCCGTGCCCGGCGGGAGGAAGAGCGAGCCGCGCCCGGCCCGGACGCCTGAAGAGACCTCGGCGACCGGGAGGAGAGCTGCCAGGTCGTGCTCCACCGTCCGCGGGGGCGAGCACCCCACGAGCATCAGCGCCAGTCCCAGCAATGTCCTCCAGGCCATGGCGGGGAAGGCTAGCATGGGGGTATGATCTCCTGCAGTGAATGAGTCTCATCGGAGCCTCGAGCCGGTACACCCGGTGGCGGGGCCGCCCGGCGGCCGTTGGACGGCTGCGGGGAACCGTTGTCGTCAATGACGAAGGAGACCGATATGGAGCTTCCGCTGACCATCACCGCCCAGGAAATCACGCTGCCCGCCTCGATCGAGGCCATCATCCGCGAGAAGGCGATCAAGCTGGAGCGTTTCTACGATCGTCTCATCGGCTGCCATGTCCGGGTCGCAGGGCCCGGCAGGCATCATCGCAACGGCGGTCTCTTCGAGGTGCGGATCGATTTGAGCGTCCCTGGCAGTGAGCTGGTCGTCAACCACCAACGGCACGAGGAGCTGTCGGTGGCGATCCGCGAGGCGTTCGCGGCGGCGAAGCGCCGCCTGGACGAGCATGCCCGCCTGCAGCGCGAAGAGCGCCGGGTGGTCGAGGCCTGACTTTCTTTTCTCCCTGGTACGTTTATTGAAAAGCCCTCCTTTCAGCTGGCTGGGACGGTTTCCAGCCAGCTCCAGAGGAGGTTTCAAGATGTCCAGAGTGAAGTGGGTGTTGGTGGTGGCTCTGGTACTCGGCAGCTCGCCGGTCTGGGCATGCGAGGATGTCATTCCGGCGTCGAGCCCGTTTGAAACGAAAATCGTTCCCGCCGTCCTGCACCTCCCTGGTCCAGGCGAGGAGCCGCTCTACAGCTCGATCCAGTTCGTCAAGGCTCCGCCGATCATTCCTGGCAACCTTTGCGAGGCGCAGTGCCTGGCCGAATTCCGCAAGTGCGAGGGCGACTTTCTGCTCGACCTCTGCACGGCGTCCTGCGCCGACAGCGTCTGAAAAGGGTTTTGCTGTGGCATCCTAGGGAGGATGAACGACCTCCATCCGAGCCGGGCGTTGCTCGCGGGCTATTTCCGTGACGAGCTGCCGTCTCCGAGACGAAGGAAGATCAGCAGGCATGTCACTCTCTGCCCGGTATGCCAGCGCAGGCTGAGCCAGTTGGAATGGGAGACGGAGACGGCAGCAGGAGCGGTCGATTACGAGAGCGCCTTTTTGCGGGCTGCCGAGACGGTTCGATCTCTCAAAGAGAGCATCGATGAAGAAGCCCGGCGCTCGGTCTCCCTTCTCCCCGAGCTTTTGAAGGAATCCCCCGAAAGACGGCTCGAGCGGATTGCCGGCGAGCCCCGCTTCCATGCCTTGAAGCTCTGCCAGCTCCTCCAGGACCGGAGCCGCTCGGACTGGTTCGAGGAGCCGGCCAGGGGTCTCGAGTCCGCCCGCCTGGCCGTGGCGATCGCGGATCACCTGGATGAAGGCCGTTACGGCTCTGGCCTGGTCGCGGAGGAGAGGGCCCGAGCCTGGGCGCTTCTGGGCAATGCCTGGCGGATCACCCGCCACCTTCACAATGCGGAGCAGGCCCTGAACCAGGCGGCCAGGCATCATCTGCTCACGGGAGATCCTCTGGTCGAGAGCGAGGTTCTCGGCTTGACGGCTTCCCTGCGCTGTGCCCAGGGACGGACTGAAGAGTCCATCGCTCTGCTCGACCGTGCGGTCGCGATCTCCTGGGAAATTGGAGATCGCCTCCGGGAAGGTCGTGCGCTGGCCCTGAAGGGAAAGGCTTTGGGGGACACCGGCAGGCACCAGGAGGCCCTCCGGGTCCTGCGCAAGGCACGGTTGCGCGTCACTCCCGAGATCGATCCGGACTTGGCGGTGATCGTTCTGCACAACATCCTGATCTATCTCGTGGAGGTGGGGCGTCCCTTGGAGGCGGAGCAGATTCTGCAGAGCGAGCGTCACCGTTATCTCGATCCCGGCCATCCACGGTTTGTGGCCAGACTCCTTTGGCTCGAGGCGCTGATCGCCAGGAGCCTGGGCCGTCTCGAAGAAGCAATACCCCTCCTGTGGAAGGCGAGGGAAGTCTTCTACGAGCAGCAGATCCCGCTCGACTGGTCCCTCGCGTCGCTCAGGCTGGCCGAGGTGCTGGCAGGGCAGGGAAGCCGCGCGGAAGCTCGGCGCCTGCTCGAGGAGCTCATCCCTGCCCTCGACTTCATGGAAGTCCAGCCGGAGGCCGGGGCCGCTCGGATGATCTATCTGTGGTGCCGAAGAAGCTGAGGCGCGTGCTGCCCGGCGAGAGGGCTAGCGCTCCAGGTAGCCTTCCTGGGTGCGCACCTGGAGACCGTC
>DASUNJ010000259.1:0-2269 GCA_036277235.1 Thermoanaerobaculia bacterium
GCTGGAAGGTCTGGCGGAACTCCTCCCAGGTGGTGGCGCCGATGCAGCGCAGGCGCCCCTGCTGGAGAGCCGGCTTGAGCAGGTTCGAGGCGTCCATCGTTCCATGGCCGGCGCTTCCCGCGCCCACCACGGTGTGGATCTCGTCGATGAACAGGATCGGGCTCTCCTCGGCCTCCAGGGCGGCGAGCACGGCCTTCAGACGGTTCTCGAAATCGCCGCGGTAGCGCGTGCCGGCGAGGAGAGCCCCGAGGTCGAGCCGGAAGACCCGGGATTTGCGGAACGGCTCCGGCACCTCGCCCTTGGCGATCCGCAGGGCGAGCCCTTCGACCAGGGCGGTCTTTCCCACGCCGGGATCGCCCACGTAGATCGGATTGTTCTTGCGCCGCCGTTGCAGGATGTGGAGCGTGCGCTGGAGCTCGGGCTCGCGGCCGATCAGCGGATCGATGGCGCCCTTCCCGGCCAGCTCGGTCAGGTCCTGGGCGAAGGCGGCGAGCGCGTCGTCGCCGCGCGGAGTGTGCTCGGGCTCGTCCTCGTCCTCGCCGGCCGGCAGGGGGCTGCCATGGGCGGGCTGCAGCTTGGAGACGCCGTGGGCCAGATAGCTCACCACGTCGAGACGGGTCACTCCTTCGGTCTCCAGCATGTCGACCGCGAAGGACTCGGGCTCTTCGTAGATGGCCACCAGGAGATCCGAGCCGCGGATCTCGTCGCGGCCGGTGGACTCGACGCGCAGCGCGGCGCGGGCGAGGGCCCGCTGGGCGCCCAGGGAGAGGCGGGGCTGGCTTTCCCCGTCCGCCTCGACGCCCTCGAGCGCCTCGTCGAGATATTCGGTGAGGAGCTCGCGGATCCGCCGGACGTCGGCTCCGGCATGGTGGAGGACGCGGGTGGTCTCCTCGTCGAACGTCAGGGCATAGAGGATGTGCTCCAACCCGGCGTATTCGTGTCCGAGGCGGCCGGCCTCGGTCATTGCCACCTCGAGGGAGATCTGCAGATCGCGCGAGAGCTTCATTTTTCGAGTCAGTTTTCTTCGTCCTCGGCCGGCCGGGCTTCCAGGCGGAGCGGCATCCCGTGCTCCTGCGCTTCGGCCACGACCTCGGCCACCTTGGTTTCGGCCACGTCTCGCGGATAGATGCCCGCGACCCCGACCCCTTTGTGATGAACCTGGAGCATGATGTGGGTCGCTTCGGCGGGAGGTTTCCGGAAGTGCTTGATCAGGACGTACACGACGAAGTCCATCGTCGTGAAATCGTCATTGTAGATCAGTACCTTCCAACGCCGGGGACGGCGGGTTTTCTTCCGCTCCTCGACGGCGAGACCTGTCTCCCTGTCGATCTCCGGACGGCGCGTGCTCACGCGATCAGTCTAACGCAGAGGATCGGGTGCTATTATAGAAGTTCCTGGATGGAGAGGCGCTCGCAGTGAGCCGTGAAGAGTCCCGCCTCGCGAAGGTCGTCGACATCCGCCGTTGGCGGGAGGAGAAGGCCCGTCACGCCAACAAGCCTTCTCCCGCTCCCTCTGCGCCTCCCGAGCCCCGCTCTCGCGCCCTCGCCCTGACCCTCGGATCCGCCTGCTGCCTTCTCGGCCTGGGGCTCGCCTGGCTGCCGTTCTGGGCGCTCATCCGCGACGAGGTCTCGCGCTTCTCCCTCGGGCTCCTCTTCGGTCTCGTCCTGCCGGCCGGTCTGGGCATCACCTTGCTGAGCGTCGATCTGGTCGTGCGGGCCTGCCTCGGCCGCGCCGGCGAAGGCTGGTACCTCCGCCGCCTCGGCCGGCGCCGCCGCGCGCGCCCCGCCCCGGGAGAAGACCCGCCGCACGTGGGAAGCTGGCCGCACACCCCGGGTTGACCTCGCACGACTCCCTTTGACGTCGCATTTTGCGACCTCAAACGGATTGCTCTACAATCCGCGAAAACATCGGTTCAGGAAGGACCCAGAGGCGAGGTGGAAGGAAGGTGGTCGCAAAATGCGACCACCTCGGCTCTGGTCCTGGGCAAGCGGGGGAGTCATGGCGAGGCGAGCAAAGGAGGCAGAGGCCGGGCAAAGCATGTCCCTGGTGCCGGTCGAGCGGGTCGAGCGCGCGATCCTTTTCCTGCGGGGAGAAAAGGTCATCCTGGACGCGGATCTGGCGGATCTCTACGGGGTCACGACCAGGCGTCTCAACGAGCAGGTCCGGCGCAATCGGGGCCGCGTCCCGTCGGACTTCGTGTTCCAGCTCACCAGCGAGGAGTTCGCCCTTTTGAGGTCGCATTTTGCGACCTCAAACCCAGGACGGGGAG
>DASUNJ010000260.1:0-5296 GCA_036277235.1 Thermoanaerobaculia bacterium
CTGCCGGGTGTATAGGGTCGGGGCGTCTCCCCACGGCAGGGCCCGGTCCTCCCCGCGGGTGGCCGCAGGCACGAAGGGGACCTGGTTCGTGGCGTGCTGCCGGTGTTCATGGTGGCTGGGGCCATGAGACGCCCCGACCCCATACACCCGGCAGGTCTGGGGTAGAGGACTGGGGCGTCTCTACCCCCCACATCCCTGACATCCTGCCAACGCTACTGCGCCTTCTTCTTCCACTCCTCCTCGGTCAGCAGGTTAACCGGCTCCAGCTTGCGGGCGGTGAGGGCCTTGTTCGCCGCCGCCAGCTCGTTCTTGGCGATGGCGTCCAGCCGCGCCGCCGCCTTGTCGAGCCGCGCGCCCATCACCCCCATCGTGTCGAGCTGCGACTTCGTTGGCCGCCCTTCATAGCCGTTGACCCCGCCGTAGAGGTAGCCCAGCTTCTCGCGCAACTGCTCCTCGCCGGACAGCCAGCCGCCCTCCCCCGTCGCCACCAGGGTGGCGTGGAACTTCGTGAGCTCGGTCGCCAATCCATCGAGCTGCTTGCGCAGCTTGTCGTTCTGCGGCAGCCCCTCGGCCCGCTTCTGCAGACCGTCCCGCGCTCCCAGCGTGGCGTCGACCACGTAGGTCAGCCGCTCCATCATGCCGTGCAGCTTCATGACCGTGTCGTACTGAAGATTGCGGTCGTCGGCCGTGTGCGTCGAGCGTGGATCGGCGACGAGCTGCACCTGGCTGTCCAGCGTCTGGCCGCCCTTGGTCAGCTTCACCGTGTAGGAGCCCGCCTTCACGCGCGGGCCGAAGAAGGAGAACTGCGATTGGATCACCGAGTTGCCGCCCGGCGTGCGCGGACCTTTCGTCCGCATCGGCCAGGTCACGCGGTTGATCCCCTTGCGCTTGCCGGCCGGCAGCGTGGAGATGAGCGTGCCCTTGTCGTCGTAGACCTCCAGCTTGAGGTCGCCGACGATGTGGCGCTTCTTCAGGTAGTAGGTGACATAGGCCGCTTCGTCAGGAGTGCGGCCCACGTACTCCTCGTCGCCCGGGAACTCCTGGACCGACGACGGGATGACCATGGGCGCCGGCCGGGAGGGGAGGAACGCCACCTCCTGCTCCATCACGTCGCGGGTCAGCTTCCGCAGCGGAGTGACGTCGTCCAGGATGTAGACGCCGCGGCCGTGCGTGGCGAGGATGAGGTCCGCGTCCCGCGGATGGATGGTCATGTCCCGGATCGCGACCTTCGGGAAGTCGCCGCCGGTGTAGCGGGCCCAGCTCGCGCCGCCGTCGACCGAGATGAAGAGGCCGTGCTCCGTGCCCAGAAAGAGGAGGTCCGGGTTCTCCAGGTCCTGGCGGACGACATGGGCGTAACCCTCCAGGGCGGCGGTCATCAGCGGCTTCCAGGTCTGGCCGAAGTCGGCGGTCTTGAAGACGTAGGTCTTCATGTCGCCGGTGGTATGGCCGTCCAGGGTGGCGAAGGCCGTGGCCTCGTCGAAACGGCCGGGCTCCACATGGGAGACCCAGGTGTTGGCCGGCACGCCGGAGAGGTTCTTGCTGACGTTCATCCAGCTCTTGCCGCCGTCGCGGGTGACCTGAACGTAACCGTCGTCGGTGCCCACCCAGATCACGTCCTTGTTCTTCGTCGACTCGGCGATCGAGTAGATCGTGGTGTGGTTCTCGGCGCTGGAGTTGTCGACGGTCAAGCCGCCCGACTTGAGCTGCTGCTGCCGCTTCGGGTCGTTGGTGGTGAGGTCGGGGGAGATCTTCTCCCACGACTCGCCCTTGTCCCGCGAGCGGAACAGGAACTGCGCGCCGATGTAGATCGTGCCCGGCTCGCTGGCGCTCAGGTGGATGGGCGTGTTCCAGTTGAAGCGGTACTCGGGATCGCCATCGACCGGCAGCGGCTGGATGTCGCGGCTCTCGCCCGTGGACAGGCGCCCGCGCGAGATCTTGCCCCCCTGGTACTCGACGTAGACCACGTCGGGATCCGAGGGATCGCGGAAGGCGTAGAAGCCGTCGCCCATGCCGATGTTGCGCCAGTTGCGGTTCTGGACGCCGGCCGTGCCACGCGAAGGAGCGGACCAAGAGCCGTTGTCCTGCAGGCCGCCGTAGACGTTGTACGGCCAGTCCATGTCATGGCTGACGCGGTAGAACTGCGAGACCGGCAGCGACTTGACGTGCCGCCAGTGGGCCCCCTTGTCGCTGGAAACGTAGACCCCGCCGTCGGTGCCCAGCACCAGCTCCTGCGAGTCTTTCGGGTTGATCCACAGGGCGTGATGGTCGCCGTGGACGCTGCCGCCGCCAGGTCCGAACGAGGAGTTGAAGGTCTTGCCGCCGTCCGTGCTGAAGGTGAGCGACAGGCCCGGCTTGTAGACCGTGTTGTGGTCATTCGGATCGACGACGATGTGCGCGAAGTAGAAGGGGCGGACCTGGACGTTGAAGGAGGAGTTCATCTCCTTCCAGCTCTCGCCGGTGTCGTCGGAGCGGTAGAGGGCGGTGCTCTTCGACTCCACGACCGCGTAGACCGTGGAGGGCCGGGACGGCGCCACGGCGATGGCGATGCGGCCCTTGTCGCCCTTGGGCAGTCCGGCCTCGACCTTCCTCCAGCTCTCGCCGCCGTCGGTGCTCTTGTACAGGCCCGAGCCCGGACCGCCGGAGCTGAAGTAGGAGGCGCCGCGGCGGAACTCCCACATGCCGGCGTAGAGGATGTCCGGCTCCTGCGGGTCCATGTCGATGTCCGAGCAGCCGGTCTTCGCATCCACATAAAGAACGCGCTTCCAGGTCTTGCCGCCGTCGGCGGTCTTGTAGACGCCGCGCTCCTCGTTGTCGTTCCACAGGTGGCCGGTGGCGCAGACCCAGACGGTGTTGCCGTCCTTCGGGCTGACCCGGATGCGGGCGATGCGCTCGGAATCCGGCAGGCCCATCCGCTCCCAGTTGTCGCCGCCGTCGGTGCTCTTGTAGACGCCGTCGCCGACCGAAACGCTGTTGCGGACCCAGGACTCGCCGGTCCCGACCCAGACGGTCTGGGGGTTCTTCGGGTCGACCTGCACGGCGCCGATGGACTGGGTGTGCTTGTCGAAGACCGGCTTGAAGGTGATGCCGAAGTCCCTGGACTTCCAGACGCCGCCGCTGGCCGATCCGACGTAGAGGGTGACGGTGTCGCCGGCCACTCCGTCGATGCCGGCGATGCGTCCGCTCATGACCGCGGGGCCGATGGCCCGGGCCTCGAGCCCGGCGAAGGTGTTCGAATCGATCTCGGTCTGTGCGGGAGCTGCCACGGGTATTGCAGCCATGGCCAGCCCGGCCGCGAAGAGACAAAGAAGCCTCTGAGGTGTGCGCATCTCGCGTGCCCTCTCTTGAAAAAGAATGGGATTGAACGCAGGAGCCGCTCCGGGAGCGGCCCCTGGGGGTTATTACTGCTTCGGCGGGGCCGCGGCCTCTGCGGGCTTGGCCGGCATGTCGAAGCGGCTCGCCGGGAGGTCCGGGTTGATCTCGATCTTGTCGAAGGTGATCGACTGGCCGGGGCCCGGGGCGCCCTTCATCTTGGACTGGATGGAGTGGGCGATCACCAGGCCGCCGACCTCCTTGTAATCGCCGAAGGTGGTCTCGCCCTCGATCTCCTGGCCGCGCATCTTGGTCTTGCCCTCGGCCTTGATCTCCAGGAAGCTGTCGGCGTCCAGGTAGAGCGTGGCGACGTCGCCGTTCTTCTTGGTGACCTTGAGCTTGTGGACCGGGGTGCCCTCGACGTCGCCCTTGCCCAGGTACTCTACCTGGTGGCCCTTCTCCTTGTAGTCGACGAGCGGTCCGTCCATGTCGGCCTGGTCCTCGACCTGCCTGAGGTCGTCGCCGGACATCTGCTCGGGGTCCTTCTTGCCCATGAACGGCATCACCATCCAGCCGGTCTTGCCGTCGTAGGCCTGGATGCCGGTCATGCCCTGGAAGGTGAACTCGACGCGCATCTTGTTCGGGCGGGAGGTCTCGATGACCATGGGGGCCTCCATGCCGGGGCCCATCATCATCTTGCCGCTGATCCGCATGGTCTGGACGGCCTTGAGCTTCTCGAGGCCGCCCTTGGCCTCGACGTTCTTGGCGATGATCTCGTCAGCGGTCTGGGCCCAGGCGGCCGAACCGATCAGGCCTGCCAGGAACAGGCAGGCGAAAGTCTTGCGCTTCATGGAATGTCCTCCTGTGGACTGTTTTTTCACGGATGCTTACCGATGGAACGACGCGTCAGGATAGCGTAACCCAACCCTCCGGCGCTACACGGCTCGTCCTAGATACGCCCGAGCGGGCCAAAAGTTGCCGGGGTTGTTGTCCCTCTCCTGCGCAGCAGGGGAGGGTTGGGGAGGGGTCCTCACCGCTTTGTATTCGTTTTTAAACATAGCGATTGGGGCGTATACTGGTCTGGGCGTTCAAGAAGGGCAACCGTGAAAACACTGAGAGGTGCGTATGAGGAACTTCGGATCAGCTCTCCTGGCTCTCGTTCTGGCCGTTGGCTCTTGGGTTATCGGGAACACTCCAGCCGTCGCCCAGGTGGACGGAAACGACAACCACGTCAGTATCATGGACGACTGTCTACCCGGAGACCCTGACTGGGCCCCCACAGGGGGCTGTGCGCTCAAGGCACACCAAGGGGACGTCCCTGAGGCCGAATTCGACTCGTTGCTTCGTTCACCGCTTACGATCCCGCCGAACGGGGCTCTCATCGGGCATCCGTCGTGGCGGACTGAACCTTCGCACCTGACGGTGCACGAAGGCAAAACGGTTCGCGTGACGAACAGGGGCGGCCGAGCCCACACGTATACAGAGGTAGCCGACTTTGGCGGGGGATTCGTCCCCCCTCTGAACATTGGACTGACCCCGGCGCCCGAGTGCAACCCGCCCGCACCAATTCTGCTGGTGCCTGGGGCGACCATCGAGCTTGAGGACCTCGCTCCCGGGTTGCACAAATTCCAGTGCTGCATCCATCCCTGGATGCGGGGCACGATCCGAGTGGAGTAGGCAACCGCTGACGTCCTTCTAACCGCCGCCGGGCGAGCGCCCAGCCGCCCGGCCCACAGAATACGTGTCTGGCGAGTGCAATGACAGCGTCGTCGTCGTGGCCCATACCGAACAGGGAAGGACCATTCGAATCATCTCCGCAAGAAAGGCATCGCGCCATGAGCAAGAGAGCTACTTCTCCACATTCTCTGACTGATTGGGCACGAGTCAATGCCATGACGGATAAGGACATCGACTTCTCAGACATCCCTGAGATCACCCCGGAGAAGTTTGCCCGCGCGATCCTCCGCAAGGGCCTCAAGCCGGTGGC
>DASUNJ010000261.1:0-7917 GCA_036277235.1 Thermoanaerobaculia bacterium
ATCGCTCGGAGCATCTCTTCCTGCGGCTGGCTTAGCTTCACCGCCTCTGCCATCGCTCGGAGCATCTCTTCCTGTGGCTGGCTTGGCTTCACCGCCTCAGCCATCGCTCGGAGCATCTCTTCCTGCGGCTGGCTTGGCTTCATCGCCTCAGCCATCGCTCGGAGCATCTCTTCCTGTGGCTGGCTTAGCTTCACCGCCTCTGCTATCGCTCGGCTTATCTCTTCTGACGGCTGGCCCAGCGTAACCGCCTCAGTCATTGCTCGGAGCATCTCCTCCTGCGGCTGGCTTAGCTTCACCGCCATCGCTCGGCCCAAATCCTCGGGTAGCTGGGTTAGACGTGGCAGAGCCCGTTCCTCTTCTTTGATCTCCTTCGCCTCTTCTGGGGTCAGGCGCTGTTCGGCCCGTACTCCGGTCGTACGGACGAAGTGCTCTATGCCTTCCACCAAGTCCTCAAAGAGATAGACTTCGGGAGCAGGAGTGATCTTAGATAGCTCTTCGAGCAGGAAACGGTTCAAGAAGCCCTTACCGCGGTATACCGTGCCATAATCACCGTCTCTAGAAATGATCCAGAGTTTTGTCTTGCCCTCAAAATGGGAAAGAATCTGCTCCCATGTCAGTTGATCACCTAGTGGATTCGTACCTTTGCCAGGTGGATTGCCAAACTCTCTACGATCTCTCGCCCGCTTCAGTTCCTCGGCTGAATGAGGAACGGCACTGGCAAAGATCTGGGCTAGTGCCCTAGACACATCATCCTCTGACCGACTGATCTGCTCCATGATCCCAAGAGCTAGGGCACCTACTTTCTCGTTGACTTCCGCGACTCCTCGGACGATGTCCCTCATCTGAGGAGGTATATCCTTCCCGTGGGCTGTTCCCGTACCGGAGAGATGATCCGGTACGTTGAATGTTTGAAGCGCTAGCCCCCTAAACTTCTGATTGAGGAAGTCTGCTGCTACCGCCAGTTTGTTGCGCTCGACCTCAGCGACTACTTGTCTGGTGACGAATATATAGCCTGCTTGCTCTCCCAACGGCGCGAGGAGTTTCTTGCCCTTGTCTGTACGATACAGATCGAGGTACTTGTTGCTGTCAACGAATAGGAGGGCGTCTTCTGCCGACATGGATCTCCCTTGATGCGTGTGCCTTTCGTCGCCCAACTCTGCCTATACCACATCTATTGGCTGCTCAGAATCGGTGCAAGCAGCGAGAGCTGATGGCTGCCTATCGCATTGCACCGGTGTGAGTTAGTCCATTTTATACCGCTCGCTTATAAGCGTCAACGCGATAGCGCTTGGCGCATAAGCACTCCGCCGTGGGCTGCGTGTGGAACGTTGGCCGTGACGAATAAGATGGCTTATCCAGGGAGCGTGGGGGTACTTCTGCGTCAGAGGTTGCCGGAGAAGCCGATCGTCGACGAGAATGCTTCACGCTTGGGGCTTGACGTAGAAGCGCCCCTTCAACTCGAACGGGCAATGGCCGCGACAACCTCGGCGCGAGGCCCGGCCCTGGTCGGGGACGTCGAACTACTTCGGAGTCGTTCCCAAGGACTTCAGAGTGGCTCCCAAGGAGTTCAGAGCCATTCCGAGGGACTTCAGAGTCGCTCCCAACCACTTCGGAGTCGTTCCCAAGGACTTCAGAGCGGCTCCCAAGGAGTTCAGAGCCATCCTGAGGGACTTCGGAGTCGCTCCGAACTACTTCGGAGTCATTCCGAAGGACTTCAGAGTGGCTCCCAAGTAGTTCAGAGTCATTCCGAGGGACTTCAGAGTCGCTCCCAACTACTTCAGAATCATTCTGAAGGACTTGGGCGCGGCTCTCAAGTCGTTGAGAGTCACTCTGAAGTACTGCAAAGGGGATCGCGAGAACCTTCGGAAGGTGCCATGAGCCTCGTGCGGGGCGGTCGAGATGGCCGTGGCCGGGCCGACCTTCGCGGCGCTGGTGCGCGCGAAGCTGCCAGTCGCCATGGCGCCGTTCCCGGCTGCGGCGCCGGCGCCTCTCGACCTGACGACCTGACTGCTGCGATAGAATCCGGGCTCATGCGCGGACCCTTGACCGCCGTCATCCTGCTCGCAGGCGTTGCACCGGCTGCGTTCGGCCAGCCGGCCACGATCGCCGATCCTCCGGCCGTGCGCACGATCCGCGAGATCGTGACCAGCGCGCGCCATCCCGACCTCAAATGGCCGGCTTTCCCGTACTACCGCGACGAGATGCAAGGGCTTTACGAGCCGCGGGCATATGTCCCTCTCTGGCTCGCCGAGGGCAAGCCCATCAAGCAGGCTCGCGACGTGCTCGACGTGCTCGCCGATTCGGCGCGGCGCGGCCTCGATCCCGAGGAATATGACGTGACATGGCTCGAGGCGCGGTGGCGCGAGCTGCAATCGAGAGGAGCTCCTGCGGAGGAAGATCTCGGGCGCTTCGACGCCGGTCTCACGCTCGCGCTCTTACGGCAGATCTCGGACGTGCACATCGGTCGCATCACGCCGAGCCGCGTCCAGATCGGCCTCGATCCGGCTCCCAAGAAGTACGACCTCGTCGCGCTGGTGCGGCAGGCGGTTGAACAGGATCGCATTCGCGCCACCGTCGAGGAGGCCGAGCCGCAGCTCGCGGTCTACCGGCGCATCAAGGAAGCGCTCGCGTTCTATCGCGGGCTCGCCGGTGCCGAGCTGCCCGAGGTGCCTGCGACCGCCACGGTGCGGCCCGGGGATGCGTTCGCGGGCCTCCCGGCATTGCGCGCCCGCCTCACCGCCTTCGGCGATCTGCAAGCGGCGGCGGCCGCTGGCGATGCTGCCGAGGAACCGGCGAGCGTGTACGAGGGCAGCGTTTACGAGGGCGAGACGGTCGACGCGGTGCGGCGTTTCCAGGAGCGTCACGGGCTCGCCGCCGACGGTGTCCTGGGCAAGGCAACGCTCGCGGCGCTCGCCGTGCCGCCGGCGAAGCGCTTGCGCCAGATCGAGATCGCGCTCGAGCGCCTGCGCTGGGTGCCGGACCTCGGCGACGGTCCGCTCATCGCCGTCAACATCCCGGCCTTCCAGCTCTGGGCCTTCGACTCCCTCGGCACGACGCCGAGCCCCGCGCTCACGATGCGCGTCGTGGTGGGCAAGTCGTTCGACAGCCGCACGCCGGTCTTCCTGGAAACGATGGAATACGTCGTCTTCCGGCCTTACTGGAACGTCCCGCCCAGCATCGTGCGCGGCGAGCTGCTGCCGGCGCTGCGGCGAGATCCGGACGCGCTCGCGAAGCGCGACATGGAGATCGTGCGCGGCTCCGGCGACGCGACCGCTCTGGCGCCGACGCCCGACAACGTGGCCCAGCTTGCGAAGGGGGCGCTCAAGGTGCGGCAACGGCCGGGCCCGCGCAACGCGCTCGGGCTCGCCAAATTCATCTTCCCGAATACCGACAACGTGTACCTGCATGGAACGCCGGCGCAGTCTGCGTTCGCGCGCGTCCGGCGCGACCTCTCGCACGGCTGTGTGCGGCTCGAGGATCCGGCGGCCATCGCGCGCTTCGTGCTGCAGGATCAGTCCGCCTGGACGCCGGAGCGCATTCGTGCCGCGATGGCCGGCGAGAAGCCGCAGCAGGTCAACCTCCAGCGCAAGATCCCGGTGCTCCTCTTCTACTCCACCGCGCTGGTCGACCTCGACGGACGCGTGCTGTTCTACGAAGACATCTACGGCCACGACGCGCGGCTCGAACGCGAGCTCGCGTCGGCCTACTCGAACCAGCCTTGAGTCATCACGAGCGCGCCGCCGGCCTGGCTGTCGAACGGCTCTGAGCTACCCGGCGCGCAGACGCGCCAGCACCGCGTCGCCGGCCGCGCGTGTGCCGAGGGTGCCGCCGATGTCCGGCGTACCTTCCCCGGCGGCGACGGAGCGCGTCACCGCCTCCTCGATCTGGCGCGCCTCGGCGGGGCGACCGAGCTCGCGCAGCATCAGCGCCGCGGTGAGGATCATCCCCATCGGATTGGCGACGTCGCGGCCGGCGAGCTCCGGCGCGCTGCCGTGGATCGGCTCGAACATCGACAGCCTGCCGGGATTGAGGTTCGCCGAGGCCGCCATCCCGAGACCTCCTTCGAGGGCGGCCCCGAGGTCGGTCAGCAGGTCGCCGAAGAGGTTGTTGGTGACAATCACCGCGAAGCGCTCGGGCTCGCGCACCATGTGGAGCGCGGCGGCGTCGGCGAAGAGGTGGAACGACTCGACGTCGGGGTACTCGGCAGCGACGCGGCGAAAGGTGCGCAGCCACAGCCCGCCGGCGTGGGGCTGCACATTGTGCTTGTCGGCCATGCACACCGAGCGGCGACCGCTCCTGCGCGCCAGTTCGAAGGCGTAGCGGACGATGCGCTCGACGCCGACGCGGGTGGTGACGTCCTGCTGCAGCGCTACCTCCTCGACCGTGTCGCGCTTGAACGTCCCGCCGACGCCCGCGTACGGCCCCTCGGTGTTCTCGCGCAGCACGACGAAGTCGATCTCGGCGGGCCCCTTGCCGCGCAGCGGCGACAGGCGATCGTGAAGCAGGCGCACCGGCCGGTAGTTGACGTAGAGATCGAGGCCGAACCGCAGGCCGAGAACAATGTCGCGTGCGTGCTGCATGTCGGGCGCGCGCGGATCGCCGATCGCTCCCAGGTAGATCGCGGCGTAGCCCTCGCGCAGCTCGTCGAGAGCGCCGGGCGGCAGCGCGACCCCGGTCGCGAGGTAACGGTCCGCTCCCCAGTCGAAGGTGACGAGCTCGAGCCCCAGCGACGAATGCTGGTTGAAGTGCTCGAGGACGCGCACCCCCTCGCGCGTCACCTCGGGGCCGATGCCGTCGCCCGGGATGACGGCGATCTTCACCACTTCACCGCAGCTCGCAACAGGATCTCCATGCTGACCTGCCCGGGAGCGTGGGCGCCATCGACGGGCCGGGGATAGGTTCCAGGGATTATAGAATATTGCGGCGAATGATCGTTCATCTCCTCGACGGCACCTACGAGCTGTTTCGCCATTTCTACGGCCAGCGCCGGTCCAACCGGGGCAAGGACGCGCGCTTCGGGGCCGTGACCGGCGTGCTGCACACGGTGCTGGAGATGATCGAGACGGGGGCAACGCATCTCGGCGTGGCGACCGACCATGTCATCGAGTCGTTCAGGAACCATCTCTGGCCCGGCTACAAGACGTCGGCCGGCGTCGAGCGCGCGCTCCTCGCGCAGTTCCATCCGCTGGAGGAAGCGCTCGCCGCGATGGGCGTCGCCGTCTGGCCGATGGTCGAGCTGGAGGCGGACGACGCGCTCGCCTCCGCGGCCCGCATCGCCGAGGAAGACGCCAGCGTGCAGAAGGTCTGCATCTGGACTCCCGACAAGGACCTCGCGCAGTGCGTCCGCGGTGACCGGGTGGTGCAGGTCGACCGTCGCGGGAGGAAGATCTTCACGGCGGACGGAGTCCGCGCGAAATTCGGAGTCGACCCCCTCTTGATACCCGACTTCCTCGCGCTCGTCGGCGACGCCGCGGATGGTTATCCAGGCATTTTCGGAATCGGCCCCATCACCGCGGCACAGCTCCTCAACCGGTATGGCGCTCTCGAGAGCTTCCCCCCTGAGGTCTTGCGCGATCGCGACCTGGCGCTGCGTTTCAAGGACCTGGCGACGCTCAGGACGGACGCGCCCCTCTTCCAGAGCGCCAGCGAGCTGCAGTGGCGCGGTCCCACCGCCGCGTTCAGCGAGTCCGCGGGGCGTCTGGGAGACGCTCGCCTCCTGTCGCGCTGCCTTCGCGCCGCCGGCTTCGAGGCTGAACTTGGCGAGGGGCCAACGTAAGGCACGCTCTCCTTCCTGGATGGGGACCGGGTGGGTGTAGAATCGGGACGATGAAAAGGACAATCGATCCACCCACCGCGATCCCCGGCGGTGGCCTGACTCGTCGGGACCTCGGGCTGGCGGTCGCCGGCGCTGCGGCCGCGGCCGTGGTGTCGCCGGTCCTGGCCGGCGCCGCCGCCGTGGCCACCGACGCACCCGCCCATGGCACCATCCGGCTCGGGACGGTCGGTGCCACGCGTACCGCCGGGTTGCTCGACGGTCTCATCGCCCGGTTCCAGGACCAGAGCCCGTACCAGGTGGTGCTGACCGCGGGCAACGCCGCCGACCTCTACGCCCAGGCCCGTGAGGGTCTGCTCGACATCGTCACCACCCACCTCGGTGTGGCCGACCTGCCGGCGTTCGTGCAGGACAAGGTGGGGCGCTGGCCACAGGTAGTCTTCGCCACCGTCACCGCCTACGTCGCCGCCCCGGACGACCCCGCCGGCATCTTGGCGGCCTCCGACGCGGTCGACGCGTTCGAGCGCATCGCCCAGACCCGGTCCCCGTTCGTGGTGAACAATCTGGACAATCCCAGGTTCGTGTCGGAGACGTTGTGGCACGCGGCCGGCCAACCGGACCGGACCGGCTGGTACGTCGACAACGGCCTGAGCGGCGCGGCCGCCGTGCAGGCCGCGTCCCAACGGGGCGGGTACACCCTGTGGGGGCTGCACGCGTTCCTCACCCGGCAGCAGCAGAACCCTGTCAACATGCGGGCGGTGCTGTTCGGCGACTCGGTGCTGCATCAACCCGTCGCCTCGGTGGTCGTGCAACCGGGCCACGGGCGCAAGGTCAACCTCCCGGGTGCTCTGGCACTGCAACAGTTCCTGCTGACCCCGGAGATCCAGGGCGTGGTCCGGCGCTTCCGCCACCCGCAGTTCGACCTGCCGATCTTCTGGCCGGTCGCGCACTACAACGCGGAGTGACCTTCGCCACGAGAATAGGTTCCAGAGGTTGCAAGAAGCTGCGCGGCTGGTTCCGAGCGAAGGCGGGGCGGCGTGCCGCCCCTGGCTCTATTGGATCGCGCAGTAATTCCAATTGGACTCGATCACCAGCGTTTTGCCGTCGTCAACGTTGATGACGGCCGTCGAGCCGCATCCACTCGTGATGTTCTCGGACTCTACGCAAGCCTGTTCATCATCATACGTGGCATTGGACACGGCGACCCTGCAGCGCTGTTTCCCGCCGCCGGTGCAGCTGATGCTCTTGGATGAATTGCCGTCGACGTCCACGCTTTTGGCATCTTGGAGGCATATGTTGTCATCGCCGTCGAAGATCTGAAGCTTGATCTTGTCGTTGCTGTTGTTCTGTACCGTAAATTGGCTGGTTGCCGAAGCGAGGCCGGGTACCGCGAGGATCAGCAATGCCAGCGAGAACAATTTTCTGAACATGGTAGGAGCCCTCCACTTTTGACGCGCAGCGAAATTGCTGTCGGCGCGATTCGCGATATGGCAACGACCGGGAGCAATGGACATGCCTACCGCCTGGACCTCTTCGGAGACCGCCGCGAATCCGCGCTAACTCACTGCGCCTTCGCTACTTGGAGGATCGGAAGCCGTGCAGCCGCCGGAAGTGAAGAGCGCCGCGCCGACGTCGGCCGACATCGCCCGACATAAGGGATTGGATTATGAATTTCCTCTCACCCGCTCCGGATACGGAGGCCGCTGCGGCCGGACCGGCGGGTTCTTCCGCAATTCTTCCAGGATGATCTCGATTGCTTTTTCGAGCTGCGGGTCGCGGTCGGCGACCAGGTCGGCGGGCCAGTTCTCGACCTCGACGTCCGGCGCTACGCCTTCGTTCTCGACCACCCAGCCGCCTTCCGGAGACCAGAGCGCGAAGTTCGGGGCGGTCACGCCGCCGCTGTCCATGAGCTCCGGAAAGCCGAGGAGGCCGACCTCGAAGCCTCGGCTTCAGATCCTTGGACGCAGATCGGCACGAAAGGTTAGCCGTCCCGCGTCCCAAGCCTCCCGCTAGTCGACGAAGTACGTGTAGCGGATCTTGCCGTCGGGATGAAACTCGATGAGCGGTTCGGCCCCGGCGCGCGGCCGGGCGTTCAAAACGATCTCGGCGTAGTTGCCGGCTTGTCCTGCCGGGATCTCCCTCCA
>DASUNJ010000262.1:0-2391 GCA_036277235.1 Thermoanaerobaculia bacterium
CGGATGGACGATCCCACGAACCTCATGCACATCAACGGGGTTCTCGTCCTCGACCAGCCGGTAACGTACGAAAGCATCCGGGACATCATCGAGCAGCGCCTGCTCGCCATCCCGCGCTTCCGCAACCGCGTCGTGGTCCCCAAGAGCGGGAAGCCTTACTGGGAGCCCGATCCGGCCTTCGACATCGCCAACCACGTCGGCAGCATCACGCTTCCGGACCCCGGCGGCGACGCCGAGCTGCGCGCGGTGGTCGAGGGGCTGATCTCCCAGCAGTTCGACCCCGCCCATCCGATGTGGAGCTTCCAGGTCATCCAGAACTTCCTCGGCGGCACCGTCGTCATGGCCAAGCTCCACCACTGCATGGGCGACGGCGTGGCCCTCATGCTGGTTCTGCTCTCGATGACCGACCGCACGGCCCAGGCCGAATCAGGGGCCCGCAACCCGTTCCTCAGCCTGTACACGCGGCATGAGCAGAGCCGGCACGGCGAGGAGCACCTGGACCTGGACACCATCCGCTGCCTCGCGGAAGAGATCATGCCCGAAGGCATGAAGCTGATGCTCCACCCCGCGGAGGCGTTCCGCAAGGTGAAGGGCTGGGTCAAGGGGCCGGCGGCCACGGGCGCGCTGGGCAGGCTGGTCTTCCGCAAGGCGGATCCCCGCACGGCCTTCAAGGGGCCGCTGGGCGTAGCGAAGTCGGTATCCTGGTCCGAGGCCCTCTCCCTGGACGAGGTCAAGGCGATCAGCAAGGCCCTGGGCGGGACGATCAACGACGTGCTCCTTGCCGCCATGACCGGCGGCCTGCGGCGCTACCTGTCGAAGAACGGGGGCGAGCCGCCGCACGACCTCAACTTCCGGGCGGCCATGCCGGTCAACCTCCGCACCATGGAGCGGATGGACCAGCTCGGCAACCAGTTCGGGCTCATCTTCCTGTCGCTGCCGGTGGGGATCGCCGATCCCGCGAAGCGGCTGGCGGAGCTGAAGAGCCGCTCGAGCTCGCTCAAACGCTCCATGGAGCCGGTCGTGGTCTTCCGCATCCTCGACACCCTGGGGATCGTGCCGCGCAAGGTCCAGGACCTGGTGGTCAGCATCTTCGCGACCAAGGCCACGGCGGTGATGACCAACGTGCCGGGCCCCAAGGACGTGCTCTATCTGGCGGGCAGGCCGATCCAGGACATCGTCTTCTGGGTACCGCAGGCGGGGAGGGTGGGGATCGGCATCAGCATCTGCAGCTACGCGGGCCGGGTGCGGCTCGGCGTCGGCACGGACACCGGCCTGGTCCCGGACCCCGAAAAGATCGTGGCGGGCTTCCACGAAGAGCTCGAAGCCATGCGCCTCCTGGCCGGGCGCACGGAGGGGTTGACAGCCGGACCGCCTCTTGCTAGAGTCGCCTTGCCCTAGAGGGGGCTGTGTGGCAGCACACCTTCTCGCAAGACGGGCTACTTCGCAGTGTCAGGAGCAAGGAACGGGGGAGCCGCGCAAGCAGCTCCCTCGTTGCCTTTTTGGGCGATCCCTGGATAGAATCGGCCTCTGAACCCGTTAAGGAGAGAGGAGGCTGACATGCCTTTCGGAAGCTTGTGGCTGCCCGTCGTCGTCTCGGCTGTCGCGGTCTGGCTGGTGAGCGCCGTCCTCCACATGGTCCTGAAGTACCACCGGGCCGATTACCGGCAGCTCTCGAACGAGGAGGGAGTCGGCCAGGCTCTGCGCCCGGCGGCCTCCACACCCGGCGTCTACATCATCCCCCATTGCGACGACATGTCCCAGATGAAGGACCCCGCCGTCCGCAAGAAGTATGAGGACGGTCCGGTCGCGATCATCACGGTGATGGCCAGTGGCGTGCCCAACATGGGAAAGTCCCTGGGGCTGTGGCTCGCCTTCTGCCTGCTGGCCAGCTTCGTCGCCTCCTACGTCGCGCGCCATACCCTCGATCCCGGCGCGGCAGGCATGGAGGTTCTGCGCCTCACGGGGACGGTGGCCTTCATCGCGTACGGGTTCGGCTACTTCCAGGACTCGATCTGGAGGGCGATCCCCTGGTCCAATTCGCTGCGCGGCATCCTCGACGCCGCGGTCTACGCCGTGGTGACCGGGCTCGTCTTCCGCTTCCTTTGGCCGGGAGCCTGATCATGAAGATCGCCGGCGTCGCCTTGATCGTCCTCGCGCTGCCCGCCGCCGCGCAGTACGAAATCCAGAAGCCCAAGGACAAGTGGCAGCAGCCGGGTGAGATCCAGCAGCCCAAGGGAACATGGCAGCAGCCCGGCGAGATCCAGGTCCCGAAAGGCATCCAGGCGATCCGGGCGGAGGAGGAGAAGTGCACCAAGCGCTTCCAGGTGGTGGCCGACGCCCTCTTCGAGTTCGACAAGGCCACCCTCAACCCGGACGCCGAGGAGACGCTGA
>DASUNJ010000263.1:0-14564 GCA_036277235.1 Thermoanaerobaculia bacterium
CAGCAGGTACTCGCCGGGCTGCAGGGTGGGAGGACGGAAGCTCAGCTCCAGGCGGTCGGCTCCGGCTTCTCCCGGCGCGCGGCTCAGCAGGGCGACGTGGCCAGAATCGCCGGCCTGGACTTCCTTGCCGTCCGCGGTCAGCACCTGGGAGCGGACCCGGAGCTCTCCTTCGTCCGCCAGGTTGTAGCCGAGGAGGGCGAAGCGGGACTCTCCGCCGTCCAGGGTCGGCGTCGCGGCCGGCAGGAAGGGCTGGTCGCCCAGGCGGAACGGCACGGGCACATCGCGCCGGCCATCCCGCGGCGCCTCGCGGAGCACCAGCCACTGCCCCTTCGACTCGGGGAAGAACGGCGGCAAGAGGATCGGATCGGCGGATCCCGCGGGAGCAGCCGCGCTGGCCGAGGCTGTCGCGGGGACCTCCAGCGACAACACCCGCAGGCCGTGGGCGCCCGTGCGGCCGTTGCGCACCAGCACCCGTGTCTTGTAGCTCCCGGGAGGCAGCTCCAGGTGGCCGTAGAACTTGAGGCCGGCCTGCAACAGCTTCTCTTCCACCTTGACCCGGTCAAGGGCGAGCGTCTGGGCGAGGTAATCGCCCACCTTCCCCTTCTCGTCCACGGCATAGACGTAGATCTCGACCGGCACGTCCTCGCCCTCGTGGAGGTGGAGCAGGGAGGCACCCTCGATCTCGATCACGACCGGCACGTCGGCGGTGGCGCCCCCCCCGGGCGATATCGGCGATATTGGCAGGGGCACCATCAGGGCCGAGGTCCGCACCAGCCCGCCCTCCGCGCCGGCCAGCACCTGGCCCGCGGTCTGGAGCATCTTCTCGGTCGGGCTGCGCTGGGCGTAGGGCTTGGGCGAGTAATAGCCCGGGCGGTGTACGACGCGCGCCCCGCGGGGGAGCCCCTTCGTCTCGACCCGCAGCGCGTGGTAGGTGCCGTCCGGCAACTGGTCCGGCTGGATCGTGAGCACGTAGGTCACCCCGGTCCGCTCCAGCATCGTGCCCATGGCGGCCGACAGGTCGTTGAAGTTCTCGTAGAGGTCGCCGCCGGTGTCGCGGGCCATCTGGAAGAGGCTGTCGCTGCCCCCGGTGCGCTCGAACCCGAGCGCACCCCCGCCGGTACTGCCCGCCTCGGTGCCGCGCAGGCCGCCGATGTCCACGGCCTGGATGATGCAGTCGGCGCGCCGGAACTCCTCCAGCATGGAAGAGACGGCGCCGGTGGCCGAGGCGTTGCCGAAGCGCTGGTCCGCGTTGACCTCCCAGATCCGCCCCGCCTGCCCGGAGTGCTCCGTCTCGTCGCGCTCGTCCTTGTCGCGGGTGCCGGTCAGGATGGAGCTGTCGAAGCCCTCCGAGAGGTAGACCACGTACTTGCGCCCCTCGACGCTGCGCAGGAACTTGGCGAGGTCGGTGAAGGAGCGGGTCAGGGCGGACACCTTGCGCTTCTGCGTCTCCACGTCCGCGCGGTCGATCTCGCGCTCGGCCCGCTCCATCTGCTCCAGGACCGCCAGGTCGCCCATGGCCCGCGTGATCTGCGACGGCTTCAACTCGGCGCGGACGCCCGGCTGCGCCTCCGAGTGCTCCAGGACGATGTCCGTCGCCTCGGCGGCCCCCTGCCGCGCGTCCTGGAGGATCAGCCGCAGCGGATCGGGCGTGCGGTCCACGAGCTGCGGCAGGCCCAGGCTGTCGATGGCCGTCCTCGCCTGGCCGCGGTCCGAGGTGAAGCCCAGGACCAGCTCCGGCCCCTGCGAAGCGGCGTAGGTCGCCACCGCCACCAGGTCGGCCGGGTGCAGGTCGGCGAGCAGGTCCTTGGCCGCCGAGCGCGCCTGGACGATCGACTTGGGCTCGGAGAACGACAGGTCGAAGAACATCAGGAAGTGGCGCCGGGCGGGCACCGGGACCTCGGAGGCGTCCTCGCCGGGCAGGGACGCGAGGTCGACCATTTCGAAGCCGGTGATCGGCTGCCGGGCCTTGTCCCGGTAGACGGCGAAGCTCTCGGCGGTGAGGCCGCGGACCGGCTTGCCGTTGAGCAGCACCTGGACCGGGATCTCGACCGCGGTCACCTCGGTGGTGTCGGAGAACTTCTCCGGCTCCTGGGCGGCCAGCGGCAGGACGGCAAGGACAAAAAGGACAAGAAAGACGGGCAATCTCCAAGCGGCAGTCATGACCATCCCTTCCCGCGGCCGAAGCCGCGGCGTATGCCCCCGCTTGTGCTGTGCCCCTCTCCGAAACAGATCAATTCACGACAAACGATGCGCTGCTGGTGCGCTCCCCGCCCTCGCCGCTCACGGTCACGCGCAACAGATACTTCCCGGGGGCGAGCGCAGGCGTGCGGAAGGCGGCCCGCAGGCGCTCGGCACCGTCGGCGGCGCCACTCTCCCGCCCGAGCACCCGCAGTCCGCCGGTCGCGACCTCGCGGCCGTCCGGGGTCATCACCTGGGTGCGGATCTTCAAGTCTCCCGGCAGATGGTAGCCCACAAGGGCCACCGGTGTCTCCTGTCCCTGGCGCAGCTCCGGCTGCGGATCGGGCAGATAGGCGACTTCGCCCTGGGTGAAGGGGAACGGCACCTCTTCGCCGCCGGATGCGGCCTGGCGGGTGAGCACGCCCTGGCCGGGCCGCTGCGGGAACAGCGGCGGCAGCAGGACGGGCTGGCCCGCGCCCATCTCCGGGATCTCCACCCGGGCGGTGCGCAGGCCATAGGCGCCGGTGCGGCCGTTCATGGCGAGGACGCGCAGGGAGAAGCGGCCGGGCGGCAGCTCCAGGTGGCCGAGGAAGCGCAGCCCCCCCTGGAGCAGCTCGGTTTCGACTTTCGCCAGCTCCAGGACGAGCGCCTGGGCCAGGTAGTCGCGCACGCCCCCGTTCTCGTCCAGGGCGTAGATGTAGATCTCGGCGAGCAGCTCGCCGGGGCCGTTGCCGGCGAGGAGGGCGGGGCCGTCGGCCTCGATCAGGACGGGCACGTAGGCGGTGCCTCCCTCGACGCCCTTGGGGAACGGGGTGGCGAGCACCGAGGTCGGGACGGAGCCGGGCTCGTCGCCGCTCAGCAGGCGCGCGCCGGTGCTCAGGGTGCGGTCGAGCTTGCCGCGCTCGGCGAAGTGGCGCGGCGAGTAGTAGCCGGGGCGGTGGACCACGCGGGCGCCGCGGGGCGCCTTGCCCTTGCGCAGCTCCACGCGCAGCGGGTGGTACGCGCCGTCCGCCTTCAGGTCCTCGGGCTGGATGGTGAGCACGTAGGTGACGCCGGAGCGCTCCAGCATCTTGCCCACGGCCGCGGACAGGTCGTTGAAGTTCTCGTAGGCGTCGCCGCCGGTGTCGCGGGCGATCTGGAAGAGGCTGTCCCGGCCGCTTTGGGCGTCGCCGGGCTCCCCGGCGCGCAGGCCGGCGACGTCCACCGTGTGGACGCGGCAATCGGAGCGCCGCAGCTCCTCCAGCATGCGCTCGAGGTCGCCGAGGGCCTCGGTGCTGCCGAAGCGCTCCTCGGAATCGACGCGCCAGACCGCGCCCACCTCGGTCCCCTCCGCGTACATGCGGGCGATCTCGTCCTCGTCCCGGGTGCCCTGGACCACGGCGCTGTCGAAGCCCTCGGAGAAGAGGAGGACCTCCTTGCGGCCGGAGATGCCCCGCATCAGCCGGGCGATCTCGGAGAACGAGTCGGACAGGGCATCGAGGGCCGCCTTCTGGGCCTCGCGCCCGGCTTGCTCCGAGCTCTTGCGGGCGTTGTAGAGCGGGTCCATCAGCCCCGACAAGGGATTCGAGGTCTTGAGATACCTTTCGCCGGAAGCCGACGGCGGCTTGGGCGGCGGCGTCCTGATCTTCTTCTTGTCCAGGCCGGGGCCGTTCCCGCCGACTCCTCCCGTCTCGCCGAAGCTGTTGTCGTGCTCGACCACGATGATCTTGAGCGGGTCGGCGGCGCGGTCGATCATGTCCGGCAGCCCGAGGCTGTTCAGGGCGGCGACGATCTGGGCGCGGTCGGAGGTGAAGCCGAGCACCATGTCGACGCCGGTGCGGCGGTAGGTGGCGACCGCCACCAGGTCGGACGGATGGAGGAGGGGGAGCATGTCGATGGCGGCCTCGCGCCCGATGGCGATGCCGTTGGAATCGGAGAACGCCATGTCGAAGACCATGAGGAACCAGCGCCGGGCCGCGCCCGGGACCTCGGCATCGGCGGGCAGCGTCTGCAGGTCCACGGAATCGAAGCCGACGACCGGCCGCTGCCGCCGTCCCTCGTAGACCACGAAGTCGGCCGCGGCGAGCCCGCGCACCGCCTTGCCGTCCGCGACCACCTGGACCGGGATCTGGACGGCGGTGACGTCCGTGGTGTCCGAGAACTGCGCGGAAGCCCCGGCCGACGCAAGTACCGCGAAGGCCAGCGCAAGGATGAGGATGAGGACCGGCGGGCTGAACGCTCTCATGGCTCCCCCTGTCGTGGGATTGGCTCAGCCCTTCATGTTACTCCTTTCCCTGAACGGGAGATCAACTGCAGGAGCAGGACGCCGGGCACGTGCAGTGCGCGCAGCGCGTCCCGCCGCAGCTCGCGGAACAGCTGGAGCCGTCGCCGCAACTGATCGTGCAGGTCTTGCCGCAAGTGCCGATTCCGCCGCTGCCGGGGTCCTGATGGTCATCCTCGTTCGCGAAGATGCGTCTCAACCCCTCGTTCAGCCGGTTGGCTCGCGGACCGTTGGCGGAATAGATGGCTGATACCTCGATCTCTTTCAAGTCATAGCCGCGGGTGAGCTGCGCCAGCTCCGCGCCGTCCGGGACCTGCGCCTCATGGGAGATGAGCTTGTCGAGCCCTGGAACTGCAAAATGCCAGGCGCTGCCCTCGGCCATCAGGACGAGATGCCCCATCCAGTAGAGCACCTCGGCGGAGTCTGCGCGGAAGCTGCCCGGAAGCGAGGTCCCCCCCTGGCTGGCTTCAATGCGGAACCATCGGCCGTAGCCATCCTGGCTCGGAAGGGTCACGAGCAGCGTCTGCCCGGTTTTCCGGACCACGGCCGACCCCTGCACGGTTACCAGATTCTCCAGTGGCGACGTCAACTGGACAGGCTCCGCCAAGGCCGAGGTAGCCAGCCCCAGGGCAAGAACCAGCGCGAGAAAACCGTTTGTTCTCATGGAATCCCCCTTTGCGAAAACTATAACATGCAGGTGCGGACGCCCGCGACGCGAGCTGAAGCCTGAAGAAACAGGCCGGGGGAGGAGCGCCTGGGGCGGGGGAGCGGCGCAACGGGCGGAATCTGGACGCAATAGGCTGTGATGAGACGTATCAGGCGCGGCGGCGACCCAATAGGCGCTCGCGAGACGTTTCAGGCTCCAGCCAGATGTAACAGGCGGAAATTTGAGCTAGCGGGCTTCCCGGTGACGTATTAGGCTCTTTCAGGGCTTCCGGGGCTGTCCTGGCTCCCGCGCGTCGATCTCCTCCCGCACGATTGCGCGGACCAGCTCGGACAGCTCCTCGCGGGTCGCGGGCAGCCCCGGCCTCTTTGTGGCCCTTTTCCGCAGATCGGGCTTCATCCATTCGGTCAGATGGTGCCGGGCCGGCCAATCGGGGAAGCCGAGCTCCAGGAACTCCATGGGATGGACCTGGAGGACGCGGGCGATCGCGACGAGGTGGTGGACCCGGACGTCGATCCGGCCGTCGAGCATCCGCTGCAGCGATCCGTGCCCGAGGCCGAGATCGTCCTCCAGGTCGCGGTTGGACCGGCGGCAGGCCGCCACCGCCTCCCGCAGCACGGCGCGAAGCTCGCTCAGATCATCCTGGCGCATGGGTGCCGAGCGTAGCACGGCAGGAGGCTGCCAAGGAAACCGGCGGATCGGCCTGGAAAGCGCCGCCCCTCGGCAGTTTTCTCTCCACCTTCGGCGGATCGCGCTATACTGCCGGCATGGAAAACAGCCGCCTCGACTCCGAAGTCCGCCGGCTGGCCGAGCTGCTCGACCGGGTGGTGCGCCTGTCGAAGCGCTCCCGCCGTTCCCTCGAATCGGACCTGGGCCTGGGAAGCTCGGGCCTGAGCAAGGTCCTCAACGGCACGGTGCGGCTCCAGTTCAGCCACGTGCTGAGCATCCTGGAGGCGATCCAGGTGGATCCCTACGATTTCTTCCGCTCCGCCTACCCGGAACGCCGGTGGAAGAAGAACCCGATCGTCGAGCAGCTCCACATCCCCGGCGAGCAGGAGGGACAGCTTGCCGAAGACGACCTGTCCGACTTCGACGAGCGCGTGCGGCAGGTTTTGTTGCGGCTACTGGGGGAAAAGGCTCAGGGCGCGAACTGAAGCCCCGGCGCCCATTCGATCCGTTTGAGGAAGCTCACCACCTGCTGCACGAGCACCGGCGTGGCCAGCTCCTGGCGGCAAGCCGACTCCAGGAAGCGCATCGCCCGCAGCGCCTCCCGCTGGACCTTCAGGTCCTCGAAGGTCTCGCGCACCTCCTGCGCGATCTCGGCCACCTCGGCATTGCGCCCCTGCCGCAGCCAGACCTCCGCCAGATCCAGACCGAGAAGGGCGGCATCGTATTCCAGCCCGTGCCGGAGGAAGCCGTCGCGAACCTCCTCGAACGTGGCCACGGCCTGATCGAGCTGGCCGAGCCCCGCGTAGATCTTCCCCTCGACCCAGCGCAGCTTCAACAGGTTGACCGGCTGGCCGGCGAGCTTCTGGCGGAGCCCGCTTTCGAGCAGCAGGCGCCGGGCCGCCCTGGCCTCGCCCGAATCGACGAGGTACAGAAGGAGATTCTGCTGGCTGCTTGTAACGAGTTCGGCGTCCCGCTCTGAAGAGAGCATCGTGAGCCCCTCGCGCAAGAGCTTGGCCGCTTCCTGGGGCCGGCCGTCGTAGTAGGTGCAGATGCCCTTGCTGATCAGGGCGCGCCCGGCGAGATGGTGCTCGCCGGATTCCTCATAAAGGCCATGTACCGTGTCGAGCAGGTCGATGGCTTCGGGCAGGCGCCTCTGGTTCCTCCTTAGCGACGCTAGCAGGTCGAGCACCCGGGCCACCGCGAGCGGGTCGCCCGACCTCTGGCCGTAGAGGGCGGTGGCTTGAGCGAAAGCGCTCTCGGCGGCGGCGAAGTCATCGTTGACCCGGTAGGCGTTGCCGAGCTCGGCCCAGGCCCGCATCCGGAGGTCCGCGACCAGGCCCGGGCTGTTGCGCTCCGGATCAAGGTTGTTGGCCGCGGCCAGGGCGAACAGGGCGAGCTCCTGCATCTCGCGCCGGTCGCGGAACCTCGCCTCGTGGCTCATGCGCAGGAGGACCTCGACCACCGCCCAGTCTGGGAGCTTCCCGGGGAGCTTCTCGATGGCGCCCATGCCCTCGCGCCGGGCCGTCTCCGCGGTCTCCTCAAGCTGCCGCCGCTCCTCCTGAACCCGCGGCGCCGCCTTGGAGATCCTGGCGAACACGCGGTCGATCACGCCGTCGTAAGCGGCTTCCTCCTGCGGCGTCGGGACCACCGTCGGAATGGCCACCTCGGCCATCTCGTATAGAGCAGGAGCGTACAAGCCGAGCCGCGCGCGGCAGGCGAGGCAGGGGCCCACCAGGTGCCGGAAGACCCTTTGGTGCTCCGCCGCCTCCAGCCCTCCGGTCAGAAGCTTCGCGATTTCCTCGTCGGTCACATGGGCCACTTTGTCATTCTCTCACAACACAGGTCGCGTCGAAAGACGCCCGGAGGCGGAAGCCTCCACCCCCGGGCCGGTAGCGCTAGCCGTTCGGGTCGATCAAGGGCCCGTCATCTTTGGTGGGCGGGGGCTGGCCTTCGTCTTCCTGTTCCTGGCTGCGGGGGCAGCCGTTGGGGTCGATGCTCAGGCCGTCGTCGCAACTGGCCGCGGTCACCGCGCTCCAGATCCAGCTCCACAGGCTGCCGAGCCCCCGGTCGGGCGGCAGGCCGAGCAGCGCCGCCAGGGCGAGCGCCCCGGCGAGGCTTGTTCCTCCTCTCCGCAACATGATTCCTCCGTGCACCGCGGCACGCGAGACGGCCGGAATTGGCCTGGGCGTCCGCGGACTTGCTCCGAGCGGCTCCTAGTGTGCCCGCACTTGCGCCCGGAGAGAGGGGTCCCTTGCTCTCCGGACGCTCCCGGCGCGGTTTCGCGGCGCTGCGGACAATTCGCCGCTTCCGGACGCAAGTTCGAAGAAAAAGCTTGACTTTCGGATGGATCTCGGCAGAATCAGCCGCATCATGAAGCCCGCCGATCCTCCTCCGCTCCCTTCCGACGAAGTCGATCTCCGGGCGCTCGGTTCCCGGATCGTGGAGCTCCGCTCCGCCCGCGGGTGGAAGCAGGTCGAGCTGGGCCGCCGGGCGGGAATCGAGCCGCCGCGCCTGTCGCGCATCGAGAACGGGCGCGCCGCGCCGACCCTGCCGGAGCTGGTCCGGCTCCGGAACGCCTTCGGGGCCGGGCTTGATCAGATGGTGTTCGGGGACCCGGCGGCCGGCACGCTCCGGCGGCTCGCGGCCGAGCTGAGCCCGGAGGCGCCCGGCGGAGTGGAGACCCTGGAGCGCCTGCTGCACTACGTGGTCCGCGGCTTTCAGGCCGAGCACGGGGGATGACACGGACGGACACCGACCAGTGTCTGTCCGTGTCTGTGCTTGCCTTGCCTACCGCTGCACCACCTCGAACGGCAGCGAGCTGTGCTCCTTCTGGCCGGTCGAGGGGTTGGTGACCCCGATCTGGAGGACGTAATTGCCTGCCGCGAGCCCCGTGGGCTCGAAGGTGGCGAGCAGCTTGTCGACGCCGGAGATGCCGGTGGAGGTGCGCTCCACCTGGGCGATCCGGCCTCCGGGCAGGACCTTGCCGTCCGCTCCCGTGACCTGGACGTGGACCGCCACGTCCCCGGGCGACAGGTTGTAGGCGACCAGGCAGAGGCGGGACTGGCCCTCCGACTTCAGCATCGGCTTCGCCGACGGCACGTACGGCTCGCCGTTCACCGTGAAGGGATAGACCACCGACTGCCGGCCCGTCACCTCGGCGCTCTCGCGCACCAGGATCCAGCTCCGCTGCTCCTCCATGAAGAACGGCGGCAGCAGGACCGGATCGTCCGCGGCGTAGGCCGGCACCTGCACCGGCACCATGCTCACCACCGTGCGGCCGGTGTCGGCGTTGCGCACCAGCACGCGCACCCGGTAGTCGCCCGGCGGCAGGTCGAAGTGGCCGTAGTACTTGATGCCGCCCTCCTGCAACCCCTGGCGGCCGCGGCCGATCTCCATCGACACCACCTCGGAGAAGTAGTCGAGCATCGCTCCCAGGTTGTCGTTGACGTAGGCGTAGAACTCGACGTTCAGCCGGCCCGAGCTGTGGCCTTCCAGGAGCTTGCGTCCCGGCACCTCGATGATCACCGGCACGTAGGACATCTTCTCGCTGGAGCGGAAGGGCGCCACCAGGAGGTTGAGGTCGAGGTCCCGCTTCGGCGCCGCGTTCATGATGCCGTTCGAGGCGAGAAGGCTCTTCTCCAGCGGATCGAGCTCCTTGAACGGCCGTGGCTCGTAGTAGCCGACCCGGTGCGAGAGGCGGGCGCCCTGGGGCAGCTTCGCCTTGACGCGCAGCCGGTGGTACGAGCCGTCGAGCTTGAGGTCGGAGCGCTCGAAGGTCAGCAGGTAGGTGACGCTGGTGCGCTCGAGCACGCTCTGGAGCTGGCTGCCCAGGTTGTTGGTGTCCTTGAACAGCTCGCCGCCGGTCTCGTTGGCGATGTGGAAGAGCGCCTCCTGGCCGCCGCTGCGGGCGCGCCCGCCGGACGCCTCCGCCGTGGTGCGCAGCCCGCCGATGTCCACCGCCTGGATCACGCAGTCGGCGCGCTTGAACTCCTCCAGCATCCGCTTGACGTCGCCCTGCAGCTCGGTGTTGCCGTAGCGCTGGTCGCTGTCGCTCATCCAGACCCGGCCGCGGAAGGCGTTGACCTCGTCGACCCGGGCATCGTCGGTGGTGGTGTCGCTGCGGCCCATCAGGAGCTTGCCGTCGAAGCCCTCGGAGAAGAGCACGACGTGCTTGCGGCCGGCCACCGAGTTGAGGGTCTTCGCCATGGCGCCCAGGGCCTTGGTGAAGGTGGTGATGCGGCTGCGCTCGAAGGAGCGCTCGTCGCGCTCGGCCACGTTGGTGATGCCCTGCCAGTATTCGAGCGCGGCCTGTTCCTGCTGGGCCTGGAGGTCCGGTCCCTTGCCCGTGCCCGAGGCCATGTCGAGCTGCGCCGAGATCGGGGGCTCGACCATGAACCGCAGGGGGTCCTGCTTGAAGCCGTCCTTGTACCCGCGCTTCATCCCCAGCGTGTCGACCGCCCGGGCGAGCTGCGCCCGGTCCGGCGTGAACGTGACCACCAGTTGCGGCCCGTGCTCGACGGAGTAGGTCGCCACCGCCGCGAGGTCGCTCGGATGGAGCCCGGTGAGCAGGAAGTCGCGCGCCGCCTGCCGCGCCTTGAGAGTGGCCATGGGCGTGGAGAAGGAGAAGTCGAAGAGCAGCAGGAAGTGGCGCCGCGCGAACGGCATGTCCTCCTGGTCTGACGGGGCGGGGGTGGCGCCGTCCACGGATTCCCGCGTCCGCAGGTCCACCACCTCGAAGCCGGTGACCTTCTGGCGCTGGCCCAGGTCGTAGACCTCGAAGTCGTCCGCGGTCAGCCCGCGCACGGGCTTGCCGTCGCGGTCCACCACGTTGACTGGCACCTCCACCGCCACCACCTGGGAGGACTCCTCGAACGTCTGCTCCGCGATCTGCGCGGCAGCGGCGCTGGCGAGCAGGAGAAGCGAGAGGAGGAATCTGGGGATCTGTCGGACCGGGTTCATCACAGCCTCCTTGATGACGCCGAGGGCTCCTGCCCCCGATACAGCTCGGATTCGGGGAAGAAGGAGAACCAGCCAAACCAGAACGCTTGGTGGCCGGGGATTCTTTCCAATGGAGCGAACGCCTCCGGACCCCCGGGCGCCCTTGGCTCGGACATCGCGAGTGTATCCTCGCCCGCGGTCCAGCGGCCCCCCGTCCCGTCCACCAGCTCGCCGGGACGGGAGCCGGGAGCGAACGTGCGCCCGCCGCTCCGGTAGGCGCGCACCGCGCCACTCTGTGAGTCCCCCACCACGACCAGAGGGTTCTCTCCCAGGCGGTCGTTGACCACTCTCTCGCGCAGGACCAGGTCCACGGGGTAGGCCTTCGCCAGGTTGCGCAGGCGCACGGCGAAGATCTCGGCCCCGGGCTCCAACGCGGAGGCTCGCTGTCCGCCAGGGCCGGAGGGGAACGAGACGCCGCGCCGCTTGTTGTCGGCCGCGCCGGGGGAGTAGTCGTAGCCCCAGCGCGCCGCGGCCCGGCGGTCGAGGGCGAGCACCGTCGTGCGCGGGTTGCGGGTGCGCCAGTCCTGCCAGGTGGTCAGGGTGAGCGGCAGCACGGGCAGGCCCTCGGGATCTCTGGCTACCTGTCCCAGCACCGGCTCGCCCGTCAGGTTGCTCCAGAGCGTCCCCGTCTGGCGATCGATCATCAGCTTGTTGGACCGGTAGAGCAGGCCGGAAGTTCCGAAGGTGAACGGCTCGGCCCCCTGCCGGTGGGTGCCGAAGAGGACGCCGGAGCCGCACAGCGTGCAGTAGCTCAAGGAGAACGGCTCGCCGCCCACCACGTCGTTGACCATTTCGTGCCAGCCCAGGATGCGCAGGGGATAGGCGCGCTGCTCTCCACCAATACTGATGCCGAAGACGCGCTCGCCGTCCTCCAGGTATCCCGCCTGGTCCGCGGGCACGGCGCGCGGGCGGTCCAGGGCCGGGATCCCCTCCGGGGGGACTCCTCCCCAGACGACCTCCTCCAGCCGGATGCGCGCCGGAGCCCCCTCGGGATGGCCGCGGATGATCTCCCGGTAGCGCGGATCGATGCGGGCGAAGAGCTCTCCCTTCCAGTCGGCGTACCCCTCGCGGGGGCGGAGGTCCGGCCGGCGGGCGACCAGCTCCACCCAGTCGTGGTAGCGCTCGCCGGCGCGCTCGCCGGTGAGCGCTTCGAGGGCGGAGACGGCCTCGGCCCGCCGGGCCCTGGGCAGGAAGAACAGGGTATCGACCAGGCCGGGGACGAGGGCGGAGTCCCTGGATTCGGCAAGCTCGCGGGCGGCGGCGCGGCGCTCGCTCTCAAATTCCGAGAACAGGCCGCGCAGTGTTGCGTATGCCGCCTCCTGGGCGGCAGCCGGCAAGGCCAGCAGCAGGGCCAGGAAGACCCCTGCCCCGCACCCCTTGACTCCAGCGCCTGCGGCGCGCAGTCCAGGGCGGCGGGGCAGTCGGTCGTCCCTCACTGTCCGATCAGCTTGGCGTAGGCGAGCGCGTCCTGGTTGGTCGCGTCCAGCTTGAGCGCACGCTCCAGGTGGTGCTTCGCCTTGTCCAGGTCGCCCAGGGCGACGTAGACCTTGACGAAGCCGATGTGTACTTCGGGGAGCTCGCTGTCCTGGCGCAGGGCGCGGACCATGTAGGCGACGGCCTTCTCGTGCTCGCCGCGGCTGAGGGCGATCTCCCCCTGGTAGACGAAGAAGAACGGGTTGGACTCGTTGCTCGCCTCCAGGCGGGTGAGCAGCTCGTCGGCCTCCCTGGCGCGGCCCGTCTGCTGGTAGAGCCGCGTCAGGTTGGTCAGGATCATGGGGTTCTCGGGATCGATCTCCAGCCCCTTCCGGTACCACTCCAGGGCCTTGTCGGACTGGCCGTTGCGCGCCAGGGCGACGCCCATGTTGTTGAGCCCCTTCTCGAACTTCGGCGCGATGCCGGTGGCGACCTCCAGCTGCGCGAGCGCGGCCGGCAGGTCGCCCGCCATCAGCGCCTCGGCGCCCAGGTTGTTGTAGTAGTGGGCGGCGGCGGTGAGGTCGTCGATCGGCTTGAACGCGCGGTAGGTCTTGGGGCGGTAGGGGAGGAAGTCGTAGGTCTTGAGCTCCCCTTCGAGATACATGCCGGCGACGATGTGCCCCTGGCTGACCACCATGCCCTCGCGGTGGTTCCACTTCTGGTAGTCGGTGACCTCGACGTAGAAGGGGTTGAGCCCCTGCTCGCGGGCCACGCCGACGAAAAGGTTCACGAACGACAGGCAGTTGCCCTTCTGGGTCTGGAAGGTCTGGACCGCGTTGCGGGTCGGGGTCAGGGAGTAGGTGAGGTCGAGGTCCTCGAAGATGAAGCGCAGCACCTCGTTGATCTTGCTGCGCTCGGACGGGGCCTGGCGCATGCGCTGCTCGAGCGCCGAGCGCAGCTCGGGGGTGATCTCGTAAGGGACCTCGATGCCGGTCGAGCGCTCGGGGCCGACGCGCTCCGCGAACTGCTGGCGCAGGTGGGCGGTGGAGTCGAAGTCCTGGTACTGCACGCAGGCGGCCGCGAGCAGGGCGGCGAGAAGCAGGGAGCGGCGGAGGGTACGGGTACTCATGGGACCTTCAATATAGCAGGGAACGCAAGCCAGGGAGCCGCGGCGCCCTCTCTCCAACTTTTTGGATCGAACCCGTTCAAGCCTCTGGATTCGAGGGTTTCCGGGGCCTCTTCCCAAGATGGGTGCGGATGGTGTAAGCTGCTCCGGTCATTGAGCTTATTTCGCTGTTTCAAGGCCGGTCCTCCGTGGCACCCCGCTTGCTTGACCCGGCTTTGACATGTTTACTAGACTTCCGCACTCAGCCGTAATTTCATACACCCTTGCGGGGTACGAGAAGGAGGTGTTGCCTGGAGAGAACGCGATGCAACGTTCGTTCGCTTCGTTCGTCCGGGGCCTGGCGCGTGAGGCGCAGAGCCCTTCAAAAACACATGGGAGGTTCAACTGATATGAAGAGCATCAATCTTTGGGGACGGGTGGTTGCCGTCGCCGCGATGCTGCTGCTGGTTGTGGGGGCTCCCGCCTTTGCCCAGTTGCAGTCCGGCAACCTGTACGGCACCATCACCGACGATCAGGGCGCGGCGCTGCCCGGCGTCACCGTGACCCTTGCGGGCCAGGGTGCTCCGATGGTGCAGGTGACTGACGCTCAGGGACGGTTCCGTTTCCTGAACCTGTCGCCCGGCTCCTACAGGCTGGATGCGCAGCTGGAAGGGTTCTCCAGCGTCGAGTATCCGAACATTACGGCCAACGTGGGCCGTAACACGGAGATCGAGGTGACGATGAACGCGGCTGTCGAGGACGTGATCACGGTCACGGCCGAGTCGCCGCTGCTCGACGAGCGCCGGATTTCCACCGGCTCGACCGTCAGCCAGACGGAGCTGGAGAAGATCCCGACGGCCCGTGACCCCTGGGCCATTCTGCAGACGACCCCTGGCGTTCTCACCGACCGCGTCAACGTGGGCGGCAACGAGAGCGGCCAGCAGTCGGCTTACGTCGGTCCCGGCTCGGCCGGCGACCAGTCGGTGTGGGCGGTGGACGGCGTGGTGATCACCGACATGGCGGCCCTGGGCTCCAGCCCGGCCTACTTCGACTTCGACTCGTTCGAGGAGATGCAGGTCACGACCGGCGGCTCGGACACGACCCTCGCCACCCCGGGCGTCACGCTCAACATCGTGACGAAGCGGGGCACCAACGAGTGGCGCGGCTCGGCCCGCTACTTCATCGCCGACCAGGACTGGCAGTCGGACCTCAGCGTCTCCGGCATCGAGCTGGGCCCGAACCAGGCGTTGTTCAACCAGGGCAACCGCATCGTGTCC
>DASUNJ010000264.1:0-7639 GCA_036277235.1 Thermoanaerobaculia bacterium
GGATCACGTAGCCGCGTCCCTCGCACAGGGCGAGGGCCTGGCTCGCGCGGAAGAGCGACTGGGCGCCGCGGGTGGAGACGCCGAGGAGGAAATCGCCGCCGTGGCGCGTGGCCTCGGCGAGCGACAGGATGTACTCCGCCAGCTTGTCCGCGACCCGCACGCGCGCCACCTGCTCCTGGAGATCCAGCAGGCTCTCCCGGGTGACGACCGGCTTGAGCTCGTCCAGCAGATCCTCGACGCCGCCCGAAAGAAGTAACTCCTTCTCGTCCGCGCGTGGGGGATAACCCAGCGAGATCGACATCAGGAAGCGGTCGAGCTGCGACTCGGGGAGCGGGAACGTCCCCTGGTATTCGAGCGGATTCTGCGTGGCGAGCACCACGAACGGCTCGGGCAGGGCGTAGCGCTTGCGCTCGACGGAGACCTTGCGCTCGCTCATGGCTTCGAGGAGCGCCGACTGCGTCTTGGGCGTGGCGCGGTTGATCTCGTCCGCCAGCACCAGGTTGGCGAACAGCGGGCCGGGGACGAACTCGAACGCCTGCGTCTTCTGGTTGAAGATCGAGACACCGATGATGTCGGACGGCAACAGGTCGCTGGTGAACTGGATGCGCTGGAAGGCGAGGCCGAGGGAGCGGGCCAGGGCCTGGGACAGCGTGGTCTTGCCGACGCCGGGCACGTCCTCGATCAGGATGTGGCCGCGGGCGAGCAGGCAGACGGTACACAGCCGGATCACCTCGCGCTTGCCGCGGATGACCCGTGCCACGTTGCTCTCCAGCCGGTGGATCAGCTCCGCGGTATCGTCGCTCTCGACGCGAATGGGTTCCATGCAGGGTTTCCCTGGGGACAGACGTCCCGAATTATAGCTACCTGTATACGTGCCCGAACGCTGCGATGTTGTGGCGGGAGCAAGTCTACCCCACCGCGCTCACAGTCGGTCCAACGTGGAGATTGACCGCCGCATTTCCGTCTTCTAACATGGGGGTACGGAGCAATCCGTACCCGACCTCCGCGAAACGTCACTGTCCGGCACGTCCGCCGGGCACAAGGAGCGAATACGAACATGGCTGAACCGAAATTCGACCGGAGTAAGGCGATCGACGGCGCGCTGTCGCAAATCGAGCGGCAGTTCGGCAAGGGGTCCATCATGCGCCTGGGCCAGCGGGAGACGTTGGTGATGGAGGCGATCCCCACCGGCTCGATCTCGGTGGATGCCGCGATCGGCATCGGCGGCTTCCCGCGCGGCCGCGTCGTGGAGGTCTACGGCCCCGAGTCTTCCGGCAAGACGACGCTGGCCCTCTCCGTTGTGGGCCAGGCGCAGAAGCGCGGCGGCATCGCCGCCTTCATCGACGCCGAGCACGCCCTCGACGCCGAGTACGCCCGCAAGCTCGGCGTGGACATCGACAACCTCCTGGTCTCGCAGCCGGACAGCGGCGAGCAGGCCCTGGAGATCGCGGAGATGCTGGTGCGCAGCAACGCGGTGGACATCATCGTCGTCGACTCGGTGGCCGCCCTGGTTCCGAAAGCGGAGCTCGAGGGGGAGATGGGCGACTCGCACGTCGGCCTGCAGGCCCGCCTCATGTCCCAGGCCCTGCGCAAGCTGACGGCGATCGTGGCCAAGTCGAAGACCTGCCTGATCTTCATCAACCAGATCCGCGAGAAGATCGGGGTGATGTTCGGCAACCCGGAGACCACGACGGGCGGCCGGGCGCTGAAGTTCTACGCCTCGGTCCGGATCGACATCCGGCGCATCGCCGCGCTCAAGGACGGCGAAGAGGTGACCGGCGCGCGCGCCAAGGTCAAGATCGTGAAGAACAAGTGCGCGGCCCCGTTCCGCCAGGCCGAGTTCGACATCGACTACGGCGAGGGCATCTCGCGCACGGGCGAGCTGGTCGACCTCGGGGTGGAGCACAAGCTGATCGTCAAGAGCGGCGCCTGGTACTCGTACGGCGACCTCCGTCTCGGCCAGGGCCGGGAGAACTCCAAGCAGTTCCTGAAGGAAAACCCCGACCTCGCCGAAGAGATCGAGGTAAAGCTGCGCGAGAAGCTGGGCATGCCCGTGCCCTCGTTGCCGGTCGGGCGGGAGGCGTTGGCGGAGTAGGGGAGGGGCCCTGAAAGGACCAAAAGGACTTAAAGGACCTAAAGGACAATGAGGCTGAGGCTTCTTTGTCCTTGGTCCTTGGTGTCCTTTAAGTCCTTTGGGTCCTTTAAGTCCTTTCCGGGCAGCTACGAGTCGTAACGCCGCGGCAGGCTGACCTGGAAGGTGGTCCCCTTGCCCGCTTCCGTGGACACTTCCAGGCCGGCTTCGAGAAGCTCGCAAAGGCGCTTCACGATCGAGAGGCCGATGCCCTCTCCCGGGGGCCGGTAGGCTGCCGGGACCTCGGGAAGAGTCGGCGACGAAGAGGAGGATCCCACCACGGGCTCGACCGGAGCCCCGGACGGGGCATCCTCCTCCACCTCGCGGGCGAGGTCCGTGCCCTCCTTGAGATTGCGCGCCATTGGCGCCCCGGGTGCGAATTGGAGGCCGGGCCCCGTGTCCTCGATGCGGATGAGCCAGCGCTCGGTGTCGCTCTCCTGGGTTTCCGTCCAGGTCAGCCTGACGCCCCCCTCGACCGTGTACCCCAAGGCGTTGAGCGCCAGGTTCTGCACGATCCGCTGCACCTTGGTGGCGTCGCCCTCGACGGGGAAGGGCTCCGGCCCCTCGACATCCAGGAACAGGCCGCGCTTTTGTGCGAGAGGCTGCAGGCTCTCTCCGAGATTGCGAAACAGGGCGGCGGCATCGAAGGGCGCGACCTTGCGGTGCTCGCGTCCGGCCTCCAGGCGCGCCAGGCTCATCAGGTCCTGCAAGAGCTGATGCAGAGAGGAGACGCTGCTCTGCAGGATCGCGACGGCCCTGGCGCGCAGAGGCTCCGGCGCCTTCGGGTCTGCCAGGATGGACGTGGTCGTGGTGACGAGGCCGACGTTGCCGCGCAGGTCGTGCGCCGCCTCGTGCCAGGATTCCGCCCTCCGGCGGTCGAGCTCCTTCAACTGCCCCAGGGCCTGCTGCAAGTCGAGGAGGTGGCCCTCCGCCTCGGCCTGCTGCAATTTGGCGTACTGCGCCACGCTCTCCGCGATCCCTTCGCCGCAGGCCGCGGCCCAAAGGCGCCGCGCGGTTGCCATGGTGGCGGGCTCGAAATCGGTGTAACGCTCCAGCTCTTCCTGCACCGTTAGCTGCAGGTGCTGCCATTCGCGCACCAGCTCGTGCAGGGAGAACCCCTGTTCCCAGCGATGCACCCCGTGCTCGATGACCCGCTCACGCTCCTCCGCCGAGAGAACGGACTCGTCCAAGCCGGTGGTCCTCAACCTGTCCTCGAAGCTCTCCAGGACCTTGGGGATGAGATCGCGGAAATGGGTGACGGAGAGGGAGTCCGGCGTTTTCAGCTCGGGATCGTCCTGGACCGCCTTCTCCCAGACCTGCATGAGCGCTTCGCGCCGCTCGGTCAGGTGAGCGGCCAGCGCTTTCAACTGCTCGACGATTCTAGAGTCCGTAGTCGTGGCCATCGATAAAATTCCTGGGTTCCGGCGCAAACTCTGCCGTTGGCGATGCGTAGTATAACCGTCCTCCAGCACTCTCTGGACACTGCAAATTCAGGGGGCAATGGCCGCCCTCTGAAATTGGGAGCCGCAAATTCAGGGGGCAGCCGCTGCCCTCCGAAATCAGGTCAAGCAAATTCAAGGGGCAGCCGCTGCCCCCTGAATTTGGACGGGACAATTTCAAGGGGCGGTCATTGCCCTCTGAATTCAGGAGACGCAATTTCACAGGGCAGTCGTTGCCCCCTGAATTTGCCCGGCTCAATTTCAGAGGGCAGTCACTGCCCTTTGAATTCAGGCGGCACAATTCCGGGGGGCAGTCACTGCCCTCCGAATTCGGATGGGACAATTTCAAGGGGCAGTCGCTGCCCCCGAAATTTGAGACGCTCCCCTCCCGAGGGCTGGAGCCCCCAATCCGCCAGGGATCGTCGCCGTCGCTTCGGGAAGGGGGCCCTGTCTTCGAGGGACTCCCCCATCCCGGAGGCGAACTCCTCGGACCTGACGGGCGCTCAGGGCCCCGTCGCTTCGTAGCGGCCCTATGCGTTCGGAGTAGCCTCTATAATCTCCGCTGTTCAGCAACAAAGCCCTTTAAGAGGTGGGCATGTCGGTCAAGCTGACCCTGCAGAACCTTTCGGACTGGATCAAGGACTCCTCGGCCGCGGCCAAGGGAGCTGTCGAGCTGACCGTGGAGAGCGGGCTTCTCAAGGACAGCCTGGAAGACCTCGTCGAGCTGGGCGGCGTCACCGGAGCCCTATTCAAGCTCGGCTCCAGGGCCATCTCCGATCCCACCCCGGAGCAGCGCATCGCAGCACGGCTCCACAAGGCGTTCCTCAGCGCGTTCGACTACGAGCTCAAGGAGAGCTCGATCGAGGAGGGGGTCTGGAAGAAGTACATGAGAGAGCGCCTCTCCGAGGTGGCGACCGAGAAGCTCTCCAGCGAGTTCACCTGGCTCTCCATCTTCGGCAGTCGGGGGAGGAAGCCCGGCCGCTCCTGGCCGATCGTCGGGGAGCTGGCTGACCTTGGCCGGACCTGGGTGGCGGAGATGGCTACGCTGGAGGAGCGCGTTGAGCCCGCCGTCCGACAGCTTGCCGATGACGCCCGGGGGCGAATCCATGAGGCTCTTGCCAAGGAGGTCGATAAGCTCCAGACCGATCCGGCTATCCAGCAGGCCATGACCGAGGCCCTATCCCAGGTTGGCCGGGAGGCCCTCCACCTGCTGGCCCAAGAGCTGACCTCCCTCAAGAGATACCGGCTTTTCGGGGAGATTCCCCAAGATTCCGTTTACATCCCCCCAAGGGTCAAGGTCACTGACTTCCGAGAAACCCGGGAGGAGCTGGATTGGAGCAAGGTCGAAGCTTCTCCAAATGGGGACGACCTCCTCTACCAGGCTATCCGGGACAAGCACCCACGACTCCTAGTCCTGGAAGGGGAGATGGGAGTTGGCAAGTCCTGCCTGATGCGGGTCCTGGCTTCCCGGCTGGCAGACCAATACCGGAGCGATCGCCGGCTCGCGCCCGTATACGTCCGGTGGCGGGACATCTACAGCGAGGCGGATCTGGGACGGGCGATCGCCGATCAGCTCACGGCTGAGTACGGTCTGCCATTCCATGACCTCCCAGAGCAGGGCGAGATCATCTACCTCGTAGATGGCTTCGACGAGATGAGCAGCCATCAGGAGGGATACGTCAGCGAATGCTTCCATCGGCTCGCCAAGCTCGGGGGGAGAAGCTGCTCTGTAGTTGTCGCTATGCGGTCCACGGTGATCACCCCCGGGTTGCGGTTGGCCTGGAAGAGTAGGGAAGCCCTGGCGGCCCAGGTGCAGGAGTTCAACAACGGAGCCGTGGATGCCTGGACGACGAGGTGGAGCGCGCAGACCGGAGCCGCGGTGACGGGCAAACGCCTGCGCTCCCTCACCTCCTCGGATCAAGAGGTCTCGCACAACCCGCTCCTCCTCTACATGCTCGCCAAGTATGTGGATCCCGTGGCTCGGCAGAAGAAAGGGCTGACGCGAACGGAGGTCTTCCGGATCTTCGTGGACGAGACGATCCGGGGGAAGCTCCGGACGAGCCGGGAGGAGTTCCCCTTCCAGTTCCCGGAGCGGGACTACCGTTTCCTCCTTCAGGAGATCGCGTGGCTGGCCTCCTGGCCCAAGCATGCTCCCAAGTGCCCGGCCCGGTTAATCCGCGAGAGGATTCCGGAGTCTTTCTTGAAGGAACTCAACTTTCAGGACATCCGGACAGCCTTCGTCCTCCACTTCTTCGAGCCCGGGGACCTTTCCGGGAATGAGTTCGAGTTTCAGCCCGAGGGGTTCCGACAATACCTCCTGGCAGAATGGTGCGTCCGGGCGCAGCTCGAAGCCCTTAGGGACGAAAGCCGCCCGTCCCACCCACTCTCCCGGACGCGAGCACAAGCCATTGATGCCTTGGCGCAACTACCCCTGCGCGAGGAGGAGCGCAACCTGCTCAATGAGCTCTACGAAGAGTTGGGTAGGATGAGTCGGGAGGATCAGGCCGCACTCGCTTCTCGGCTTGCGGCCCTCGGTGTCCGGTCGGACGGAAGGCAGTTTGACCCCGATCTGGTCCATCGGCTGTACGAACGGGTTCGAGATGAAGCCGAAGAGCCTCCAGAACGCGCCTGGGGGGACGAAAAGGTGGGCATCCCCGAAGGACAGAAGATTCCTCCCGGGTTGGATCCATTGCGCCGGCTCTTCAATTACTGGGACCAATGCATGATGGCTACAATTGCCCTTTTCCGGGGTCTTGGGAAAGACGCAAGTCAGGAAGGGTCCTTCGACAGAGACCCCAGAACGATCGGGCGTTTTCTGCATATTTGGCAAGTGGTCCGAGGAATTAGCTGGATCCCTCTGTCTCTTGCTCACTTCTCCCTCGCCGGAGCCGACCTGCGTGGCATAGCTTTGACTGACGTTATCGCCCTTACCGGCGCCAACCTCAATAAGGCTAACCTGGCCCAAGCTGATTTGAGGGGGTGTGACCTAGTAGGGGCCGACCTGAGAGGAGCTAACCTATTACTCGCCGACTTGACAGCGGCCCACCTGACAGAGGCCAACTTGAGTAAGGCCGATTTGAGTGGGGCCAACCTAACAGAAGCAGTTCTAACCAACGCTAAAGTAACCAAAGCCGAATTGGGAGCAGTCTACAGCTTTTTTGCTAAGGAAAACATGATCGTGTCCCGTACCAATCTGAGCAGAGCGGATCTGACAGGAGCCGACCTGACCGGGGTCGCCCTGACCGAAGCCACCCTGACCGGAGCCACCCTGACCGGGGCCAACCTGACCGGGGCCATCATCACGGAAGACCAACTTAAATCAACGCATGGTCGCCCTTACCGTCTGTCCGATGGCTCAGAGCCTCCGGAGGAGGAGGAGACCCCCTCCCCAGCCCTCCCCCGCTCCGCGGGAGAGGGAGTCCCCGCCCTCCTCCTCAAGGCCGAAGCGACCGAGGACGAGTAAGTCTCCCCCTCTCCCGGGAGCGGGTGTACCTGGGGGACCGGGAGAGGGGGCCGGGGGGTGAGGGCCTACCCGCCCTCTCCAGCGGACACCCCCGCTTCCATCCGTCCTCCCCCGAGGCCACGCTTGCGACCCTGCTAGACTCCCGCGGCTATGCGTAGTTTGAAACTCCTCACCCTGTTGCTCTTCCTTCTCCCCTTGTCCATAGAGGCGGAGGTCCTCCCGTGCTTTCCGTGTGCCGGCGTGCGGTTCGAGCCGGTTCAGTCGGTGCCGGTGGCGGAGGCCGAGTCCCTCGATCCTGCTCCCGCTCCGGACGTGCCACCGGCTCCGGCCGCCCCGTCCGCTCCCAACAACCCGGCGGACTTTGCTTCCCTGCTCGCCCAGGCGAAGCTGGAGAAGGGCAGCCCCTTCTTCGTGGCGTGGGAGGTCCCTCTCGACGGCACCGATCCCGCTCCCGCGGCGAAGGGGATTACGGATGCCGGGGGCACGCCATGGCTGTCGCTGATCTTCCGCACTCCGGCTCCTCTTGCCCAGAACTTCGAGCGGCTTCAGGGCGAGCTGCGGGCGGCGACGGCCATCGCTTCGGCGGCTCCGGCCAATGCCTGGTTT
>DASUNJ010000265.1:0-16502 GCA_036277235.1 Thermoanaerobaculia bacterium
TTGTGCTCCAGAAGAACAGAGCGAGCATGCCACCGAAGAGCAGCGCGCCGAGCACCGCTCCGCCCATCTGCACCTTCTGCTGCGGGCCCGCCGACTCTTCGCGCGTAATGTTCAGGAGCATGACCACGAAGAGGAACAGCACCACGATCGCGCCGGTGTAGACGAGGATCTGGATCGCGGCAATGAACGGCGCGCCGAGCAGAACGAAGAGCACGGCCACCGAGAACAGCGTGACCACCAGGCTCATCGTGGAGTACACCGGGTTCCTGTGCATCACCACCACGAGCGACGAGGCCACGGCCAGCAGCGCGAAGAGCAGGAAGATCAGCGTCTCTATCATGGAGCTCCAAGCCAGCCGGCGAGCGTCATCGCCGAGACCAGGATCAGGTTGAAGATGGCGATCGGCAGCAGCACCTTCCAGCCGAGCCGCATGAGCTGGTCGTAGCGGAAGCGGGGGAACGACCAGCGCACCCACACGAACACCGCCATGCAGAACGCGATCTTGGCCACCAGCACGAGCAGGCCGACGATCGCGCCAAGCCAGCCGTCGAGATTCACGCCCGGCAGGCTCCAGCCGCCGAAGTAGAGCGTCACGCCGAGCGCCGAGAGGCTGGTCATCGACATGTACTCGCCCATGAAGAAGGAGGCGAAGCGCATGGCGCTGTACTCGGTGTGGAAGCCGGCCACCAGCTCCGACTCAGCCTCGGGCAGATCGAACGGCAGCCGGTTCGTCTCCGCGAACGAAGCGATCAGGAAGACGCCGAAGCCGAGGATCTGCGGGATGAAGTTCCAGATGTGCTCACGCTGGTACTGGACGATCTCCCCGAGGTGGAACGAGCCCACCGGGATCACCACCGCGAGCACGGCGAGCGTCAGCGCCAGCTCGTAGCTGATCATCTGCGCCGAGGCGCGGATCGCGCCCATCAGCGAGAACTTGTTGTTCGAGGCGTAGCCCGCCAGCACCAGCGAGTAGACGCCGAGGCTCGCCAGGGCCAGGAAGAGGAGCACGCCGGCCGGCGCGTTGGCGATCATCAGGGGATAGAGCTTGCCGTTGATCTCCAGGGGCGGACCGAAGGGGATCACCGAGATGGTGAGCATGGCCGGCATGATCGCGAGCGCCGGCGCCAGCAGGTAGAGCGGCTTGTCCACCGCGGTCGGTGTGACGTCCTCCTTGAACATGAACTTGAGAGCGTCCGCCAGCGGCTGGATCAGGCCGAACGGGCCGAGGCGGTTCGGCCCCGGCCGGTCCTGGATCAGCGCGCTGCCGCGGCGCTCGACCCACACCCAGACCGGCACCACGGTCAGGATGAAGCCGAGCATGACGGCGATGTTGACGAGGGTCGCGACCAGATGGGCCGGCATGGCTAGGAGACCTCCGGCAGCGTCTCGGCCGTGGTGTCGCTCATCAGCGTGTGAGTCCCGGGCACGTTCAAGGCCGAGCCGGTGGCCGGCAGCGTCTGCCAGTTGAGGCCGGCGAAGGCCGGGAGCTCTGATGCGATGCGGTCGAAAACCTTGTCGGTGGTCAGCCCCGCCCACTTCGCTTCGAACCGGCCGAGCAGGTCGGAGAGCACCTCGACCGTGGAGCGCGTCTGGCCCGGAGCGGGGAAGGCGGCATTGAAACGCTGCACCCGCCATTCGGCGTTGACGAACGTGCCGTCCTTTTCCGCGTGGGTCGCTACGGGCAGGGCCACGTCCGCCACCTTGGCGAGCGGCGAGTCGGCCCAGCCGAGCACCACCAGGAACTGCGCCCGGCGCAGCCGCTCGACGACCTCTGGCGTGTACGCGCCGCGGCCGAAATCGCTGTCGAGAACCACGAGCACTGCGCATTTCGAGGCGCCGTCGCCCAGGAGCAGCTCGTCCTGATCGAGGACCTGGGGCTTCTCTTTTCCATTGCCCCTCGCCGGAACTCCTCCGAGCGTGTCGTCCAGCTCCGCTCCCGCGCCCGGACGCATACCCACGAGCTCTGCGCCGCGGCGGTTCGGGGCGAGCTCGGTGCCGGTGATCCCGCCCTTGAGGTTGGGAATCGTCCAGCCCGCGCCGAGGTCGACCGGCACGCTGCGATGGGAAGAGCCCGCGTAATCCGCGAGGCGGGCGGCGAGCCAGGCCTCCTCGTTGGTCAGGTAGCCGGAACCGAGGAAGGCCACGGCGCCTTCGGAGGAGCGCAGGCGCAGCCGCCGGTGGACGAGGTCGAGAGCCTCCTTCCATCCTCCGACCGTCTCCTGACCATCCTCGCCCCGCACCCGGCAGGAGCGAAGGCGGGGGATGCTCTTGTAGCGCTCGAAGGTGGAGCGCCCGTAGTCGCACATCCAATAATCGTTGACCTCGGGATTGAAACGCGGCTTGTAGCGCTTGATGTCCCCGCGGCGGTGCTCGATCGTGACGTTGCAGCCCACGTCGCAGCCGGTGCAGATCGACGGCTTCTTGTCGAGGTAGAAGACGCGCTCGGCGAAGCGGAAGCGGGTGGAGGTGAGGGCACCGACCGGGCAGACGTCCACGACGCAGGTGGACAGCGGGTTGTCGAGCTGCTTGCCCGGGAAGGTGCCGATCTCCGTGCGCGCGCCGCGGTTGAAGAAGCCGAGCTCGCTCGTCTTCGAGACCTCCTGCGTGAAGCGCACGCAGCGGGTACACTGGATGCACCGGTTCATGTTGAGGATCACGTTGGGACCGAGCGGGATCCGCTCGCGGCCGGGATAGGTCCTCTTGTCCTCGAACTGGAAGCGCGAGAAGGCCACGCCGTGCTTGAAGCTGTAGTCCTGGAGCCCGCACTCGCCGGCCTGGTCGCAGATCGGGCAGTCCAGCGGGTGATTGATGAGGAAGAACTCCATCATTCCCGCCTGGGCCTCGCGGACCTCGGGCGTGTCGGTCCGCACCTCCATGTTGTCCGTCGCCGTGGTCGAGCAGGCGGTCTGCAGCTTCGGCATCTTCTTGCCGCCGACCGCGACCTCGACCAGGCACATGCGGCACTGGCCCACGACCGACAGGCGCGGGTGGTAGCAGTAGTGGGGGATCTGGACGCCGACCTTGATACCGGCCTCGATCACGTTGGTGCCGGCTTCCACCTCGATGGTGCGGTCGTTGATCGTGACTTTGGGCACTCTTCTAAGCTCCGTCCTTGAAATAGCGATATTCGGGGAACGGGCAGCGGCGCTCGCGGACGTGCGCGTCGATCTCCTCGGGGAAGCGCTCCACCAGCGACTTGACGGGGCCGACGGCCGCGTCGCCCAGCGCGCACAGCGAGTTGCCGCCGACGTTGCCGGCCACGGACTTGAGGAGCATGGCATCGCCCTCCCGCCCCTCGCCGTGCTCCAGGCGCTTGAGCACCAGCTCCATCCAGTTCGTGCCCTCGCGGCAGGGCGTGCACTGACCGCAGGACTCGTGGTTGAAGAACTTGGCCAGGCGCGCCACCGAGCGCACCATGCAGACCGTCTCGTCCATGACGATCACGGCCGCCGAGCCGAGCATGGAGCCCGCCTTGGCCACCGTGTCGAAATCCATCTTGATGTCGATCTCCGACGCCTTCAGGATCGGGGCCGAGGCGCCGCCCGGGATGAACGCCTTGAGATTGCCCTGCCGCCACATGCCGCCGGCTGCTTCCAGCATCTCGCGGAACGTGATGCCGATGGGGTGCTCGTAGGTGCCGGGTCGCTCCACGTGGCCCGAGATGGCGTAGAGCTTGGGGCCGGTGTTGCGCTCGTCCGTGCCGATCGACTTGAACCAGTCCGCGCCGCGGTTGAGGATGTGCGGCACGTTGCAGAGCGTCTCGACGTTGTTGATCACCGTGGGCGCGCCGAAGGCGCCGACCACCGCGGGGAACGGCGGCTTCACCCGCGGCTGGCCGCGCTTGCCTTCGAGCGACTCCAGCATCCCGGTCTCTTCGCCGCAGATGTAGGCGCCGGCTCCGCGGTGCACGTACATGTTCAGCTTGAAGCCCGAGCCCATGGCGTTGTCGCCGAGGATGCGCGCGTCGTAGGCGTCCTTGATGGCCCGCTCCAGGATGACAGCGGACTTCGTGTACTCGCCGCGGATGTAGATGTAGCAGGTCTCGGCGTGGACCGCCCAGCAGCAGATGGCGCAGCCCTCGATGAGCTGGTGCGGGTCGTGCTCCATGTGCAGGCGGTCCTTGAAGGTGCCGGGCTCGGACTCGTCCGCGTTGCAGACCAGGTACTTGGGCTGGTTGGGGTCTTTCTGGGGAATGAAGCCCCACTTCATGCCGGCGGGGAAGCCGGCGCCGCCGCGCCCGCGGAGGCCGGACTTCTTGACCTCCTCGATGACCGCGCCGGGCTCCATCTTGAACGCCTTGGAGAGCGCTTCGTAGCCGCCGGTCTTCTTGTAACCCTCCAGGGTGAGGGCGTCGCGGTTGCCGACGTTGCGCGTCAGGACCCGTTCGAAAGCCATTTACTTGAGACCTCTCAGGATGTCGCGGACCTTGTTGGGAGTGAGGTTCTCGCGGTAGTCGTCGTCGACCATCATCATGGGAGCGGTGTCGCACGAGCCCAGGCACTCGAAGTGGACGTACGAGCAGCGGCCGTCCGGCGTGACCTCCTCCTCGCCCACGCCGAGCTCCTGGCGCAGGGTATCCATGATCTCGGCCGAGCCGCGGATCTGGCAGGAGAGGTTGGTGCAGACGCGGATGCGGTGGCGTCCGACCGGCTTCTGGTGGAAGAGGTCGTAGAAGGTGACGACGCCGTAGACCTTGGACTCGGGCAGGTCGAGCTCGGCCGCTACGGCTTGAATGGCCTCGTCCGGCAGCCAGCCGCCGGAGAGCCGCTGGGCGATGTAGAGGGCCGGCAGCAGCACGGCCTCGGCCGTGGGATAGCGCGTGCGCAGCATGTCGATCTGGGCGCGGGCCTCCGGAGTGAAGCCGGGGAAGCGGGTCTGGGGCGCGGGGGCTTCGGTCACGGCTGTATCCCCTCAAAGCGCTTGGCCACATTGCGGCGGGCGCCGAGATCCAGGCCGCCCTTGAGCCAGATGTAGGCATAACCGACGAGGATCAGGAAGAAGAAGACCATGACCGCCCAGAACAGGGGCCAGCCGGCCCACTCCTCTCTCATGATGAGCGCCCAGGGATAGAGGAACGCGGCCTCCAGGTCGAAGACGATGAAGTCGATCGCGATCAGGAAGAAGGCGATGGAGATCCGCTTGTGGGAGCGGTCGAGCATGGGGACGCCCGACTCCACCGTAGTCCCCTTGACGCGCCCGCCGGTCTGCTTCCCCAGGAGCTGGGACAGGCCCAGGATGGTGACCGCCATGACGATTGCGATCCCCAGCATCAGCAGGACAGGGTAGTACTGCTCCGGCAAACCAGGGTCCTCCAGGACAGGTTGGTCGGTAGAAAACGCCGCATGCCTCGGAGCTGGGCTCCGAGGCATGTGAAGGATGTCACAAGCTAGGGGGTGGAGACAAGACGTCTACCAGGCCGGGGGCTCGCCCTGCACTCCCAGGTGCAGCCTCATCAGGCTCGGCCGGTGGGCGGTTGAGAAGAAGGGAAAGGCGCCGTTGGTGATGTAGAGGTTGAACCGGTCGGCCCCGGTCCGTCCGAACGCGGCGGCGGTCGGGCCGTCGAGGTCGTCGGCCGCGGTCAGCAGGATCTCGGTGGTCCCGTCCGGATCGAGGCGGACCAGCAGGCTGGTGGGATCGGTCGTGCAGTAGATGCTGCCATGGACGTCGATCGCGAAGTCGTCGCAGCCCGTGCCCGCGGGCATGGTGGCGTGCAACCGGATGCCGCCGGCCGAGCCGTCCGGCTCGAAGGGGATCGCGAGGATCGTGCCGAAGCTGGAGTTGGCGACGTAGACCTCGTTGCGGAAGACCTGCAGGCCGTTGGCGCCCGGCAGCGGCAGCTCGGGCGTGATCAGCCCGGCGAGGAGCGGGTCCTCGATCCAGACTTCGGCAGGCCCTCCGCCAACCGGCGCGCGCCAGACGCGCGGCAGGGAGGAGTCGGCCACGTACACGTAGCCCTTGTACACGGCGATGCCGTTGGGGATGCTCGCGAGCGGCAGGATGGCGAGCACCTCGCCGGAGCCGTCCGCGGTGGAGATCCGCCAGATCCCGCGGCTCTCGAGATTGCAGGAGACGACCGCCGCGTACAGGTTGCCGTGGTTGTCGAGGGTGATCCCGGTGACTGCGTTCAGGAACGGGCCGCAGAGGGTCAGCGGCGGACCGATCGGCAGCAGCGCCAGGGTGGACTGCGTGCCGTCCGGAGCGATCTTCCGGATCTCGCCGGTCAGGGCCAGGCTGATGTAGGTGTTGCCCGCGACGTCGAAGGCGATGCTTTCCGGTGTCTCCAACTGGACGGGGTTGAACAGGATCAAGGTCTCCAGGGTGCCCGCGTCGGGCGGGTGGGCGAATGCCGCGGCCGGAATCAGGCAGAGAGCGGCGAGCGCCAGGCAGGCAGGTGTGGTTTTCAAGAAATCCCTCCCTTCAGAGGATTGAGAAGAAGACTGCTTCATGATTCTACGGGAACCGGGAGGGAGGGCCGCCACGCGGCTGACCGGCACGCGACGTGCATCGCCGTTTCGCACGTAAGCATCCCCCCGGAGAGCATTCCGGGTTACTCTTTTACCGGAGGCCCAATGTCGCCTGATGCGCCGCGGGTCGCCCGTCTCGGCGGGCGGTTTGGATGTGCCCTGACGGTAGATGTAGAGGAGTGGTACCACACGTGCCTGGTGCCGGGGTACGTCAATCCCGAGGGCCGGCCGCCCCTGTGCCAGGAGCTGGACTGGCTCCTCCCCGAGTTGCTGGGGATGCTCGCCGACGCCGGCAGCACCGCGACCTTCTTCGTCCTGGGCGAAGTGGCCGAATGCCTGCCGCGCCGGGTGCGCGAGATCGCCGAGGCCGGCCACGAGATCGGCAGCCACGGCTACCTCCACCTGCGGGCCATGGACCGCTCGCCGCGCGCCTTTGCCGCCGACCTGCGCCGTTCCAAGGCCCTCCTCGAAGACCTCGTGGGCGAGCCCGTGCTCGGCTTCCGCGCTCCGGAATGGTCGCTGCGCAGCCTCGGCAACGCGCGCCTACCGCTCGTGGCCGAAGCCGGCTTCCTTTACGACAGCTCGCTCGCGCCCTGCGCCTTCTCCGGCAGCCCCACGAACCCGCGCTTCGCCTCGCGGCTCCATTGGCGCAACGGGGGACCGCCGCGGGAGCTCCTGGAGTTCCCGCCGCTCACCTTCGGCGGCGTCCTGCGGCTGCCCGCCGGTAGCTGGACCGGCCGGCTGGCCAGCCCGGAGACCCTGGTGCTCGCCGCCCTCGACCACCGCGATGCAGGGGGGCTCCCCGTGGCCGTCGTTCACCCCTGGGAGATCTCGGGCCGGCCCACGCCCGGACGGCTCACCGGTCTCGCCTGGTTCGTTCACGAGACCGGCCGGCTCGGCTTCGCGCAACGGTTCCGCGAGCTGCTGCGGACGCTCCCATGGGAATCCATCTCCGACGCCGCCGGGCTGCAAGCCCAGGTCGAACGTGCCGAGATGCCTCTGCAAGCGCTGGCATAGGGCGCCAAGCTGGCACGGCGCGGCTAGCGCCGACGGCTCGATCTCTGCTATCTAAGAGTCCTGGGGGAGAGGGGTTGGTGCGAAAGGGGGGACTCGAACCCCCACGGCCTTGCGACCACAAGATCCTGAATCTTGCGCGTCTACCAATTCCGCCACTTTCGCGCGGGGCAGATTCTAGGGAGAGAGCGTGGCTATGTCAACCGTACTACCGGCAAATGAAGCGCTTCTGCGGGGCCGGGTCCAATCCCGCCTCCGGGATTCGGGCAGGCAGGGGCTCGCGCCCGAGGAGATCAGGGACGCGGCAGGCGAAGGCGCTTCCCTCAGCGAGGTCCGGGACGTCCTGGATGCCCTGGAGACGGCCGGCGAGACATTCGAGGTCGAGGGGCTCTGGTACGCCGAGGAGTTCGGCCCCTGGATCGTCGGCGTGGTCGAGGTCCTGGAAGAAGGCGACGGCCTGATCCGCAAGCCGGACGCGCGCGGACAGCGCGGCCAGAAAGAGCAGCCCGAGGCCTACATCCGCCGGCGCAACCTCAAGGGCGCGATGAGCGGCGACACCGTCCTCGTCCGCCGCACGGGCCGCCGCGCCAAAGAAGGGGACTGGCGGGTCACCGAAGGCTCCGTCCAGAAGATCCTCAACGAGCGCCACCAGACGCTGGTCGGCACCCTGGAGGCCGACGAGACCGGCCAGCTCATGCTCGTGCCCTACGACCCCAAGCTGGCGGTCGAGCTGCCGGTGATGGACGCGATGATGGATGGGGACGCTGTGCCCGAGGGGCATTACGTGGTCGTCCGCATCGAACGCGGCCGGGAGCCGTTCGGCCGTGTCGTGGAAGTCCTGGGCGACGCCGAGCAGCCCGGGATCGACGTGCTGGTCGTCCTGCGCCACTACAACATCCCGGACGAGTTCCCACCCGCCGTGCTGGAGCAGGCCGGAAGCCGTCCCAAAGACCCCACGCCCGCGGACTGGAAAGGCCGGGAGGACCTCCGCGACCGCATCATCATCACCATCGACGGCGAGAGCGCCCGCGATTTCGACGATGCCATATCCATCGAGAAGCTCCCGAACGGGCTCTTCCGGCTCGGCGTCCACATCGCGGACGTGGCCCATTACGTCGAGGAGGGGAGCGCTCTCGATCTCGAAGCCTACCGCCGCGGCACCAGCGTCTACTATCCGGACCGGGCGATCCCCATGCTCCCCGAGGCGCTCTCCAACGGCCTCTGCTCGTTGCGCCCCCACGTGCCACGGCTGACCACCTCGGCCTTCCTGGACATCGACCGCGACGGCAAGGTCCAGGACCGGCGCTTCGCCGAGACGGTGATCCGCAGCGCCCGGCGCATGACCTACAACGAGGTCCGGCGCATCCTGGAAGAGCCGCAAGAGCGCGATCTCGCCGAATACGGCCCGATCCTCACCTGCCTGCGCGACATGCACATGCTGATGACCATCCTCCACCACTCCCGTCTCAAGCGCGGCTCGATCGACTTCGACCTGCCAGAGGGCAACGTCGAGCTGGGCACGGACGGCACGGTGGTGGGCGTCATCCCGAGCGAGCGCAACGTAGCGCACCGGCTCATCGAGGAATTCATGCTCGCGGCCAACGAAGCCGTGGCCATCGAGCTCGACATGCAGGGCGTGCCCGCGCTCTACCGGGTCCACGAGCCGCCGAGCCCGGACCGTCTGCAGGAGCTGCGCGAGACCCTTCGTCCGCTGGGCGTGGCTCTCAAGGGGGAGCTGACCAGCCTGCACCCCGCGGCATTGCAGCAGGTGCTCGCCCGGGTCAAGGGCCTGCCGGAAGAGCCGTTCGTCTCCTCCCTGGTCCTGCGCACGATGCAGAGGGCGGCCTACCGCCCGGAGTGCTGGGGCCACTACGCCCTCGCCTCGAAGAACTACTGCCACTTCACCTCGCCGATCCGCCGCTACCCGGATCTGGTCGTACACCGAGGCCTGAAGGCGCTGATCCACGGCACGGCCCACCAGCGTGCCGAGGACACGGCCCTCGCCGCGCGGCTGCCGACCATGGGGGAGCACTGCAGCACGACCGAACGCCGGGCCGAGCAATCCGAGCGCGATCTGCTCCAGTGGAAGAAGGTCCGCTTCCTGGCCGACCGGGTGGGGGAGACCTTCAAGGGGAGGATCACGGGAGTCCAGCCCTTCGGCCTCTTCGTCCAGCTCGAGAGCTACCTCGTGGACGGTCTGGTGCCGATCCGCAAAATGGGAGACGACTACTACCTCTACGAAGCCGAGTCCCACCGCCTGGTCGGAGACCGCACCCGCAAGATCTACCAGCTCGCCGATGCCGTCGAAGTTGAGCTCACCGGCGTGAGCCTCCGCCACCGGGGGCTCGATCTGAAGATCGTGGGCGTGCCCGAGCCCGGCGAGCGGGGAGAGTGGCCAAAGCAGCGCGAGCGAGGGGAGCGGAAGGAGACGAAGGGGCGCCGGAGCGAGGGGGCGGGGGAGAAGAAGGAGCGCAAGCGGCGTCGGTAGAGATCAAGGGCTTCGCGGAAACTCGCCCCGGCTGTCAAAGGATCGGAAAGCCGCCGCGTCATCGACGGGCGGGAAGCCATCTACTATTTTATGCTCCGAAATCGCCCTCTCTAAGCTCCCCCCCAAGAGGGGATGCTCCAGCCCCACGTACTTTTGGAGCATGAACCAGCTCCAGAAACATAGAATCTCTCGAATTCGGAGCATCTTGGCCTGTGTCGAAGGGGAAGATGAACGATTATGCTCCAAAAGCAGGAGCGTGAGCCTCCGAACTCGTTGCGTTTGCTCCTAAATCAAGTGGTGATGCTCCGAAAGCAAGGCTGGCAGTTACTCGGACTGAGGATTATGCTCCTAAAGCGGGTGATTTCGGAGCATAATCACAGAGCGCAGACGGAAAAACCTGTGATTTCGGAGCATCCGGATGGAGCGGAGGGACTGCGGAGACCGCGGATGCTCCGAAGTTGGACTACACTGTGACTCATGCGCCCTGAGGTGGTCCAACTGGAGCTGTTCACCCACCGATTCGCGGCGGTTGCGCGGCAGATGGGGGAGCGGCTGCGGCGCACCGCCGTCTCGACCAACGTCAAGGAGCGGCTCGACTTCTCGTGCGCCCTCCTCGACGCGGACGGTGAGCTCGTGGTCAACGCGCCGCACATCCCCGTGCACCTCGGCGCCCTCGGGCTCTGCGTGCGGCGGCTGCGCGAGGTCATCGCCATGGAGCCCGGGGACGTGGTGGTCACCAATCATCCCGGGTTCGGGGGCTCCCACCTTCCCGATGTCACGGTCGTCACGCCGGTCTTCGAAGGCGACCATCTCCTCGGCTTCGTGGCCAGCCGGGCCCATCACGCGGAGATCGGCGGCATCCGGCCCGGCTCCATGCCTCCCGGCGCGACGCGCCTGATGGAGGAGGGGGTCGTAATCCCTCCCATGTACCTGGTCCGGACCGGCGAGCCGCGCTGGGAAGAGATGCGCCGCGTCCTCCTCGACGCTCCTCATCCCACGCGGGCGGTGGAGGAGAACCTGGCCGACCTGCGCGCCGCCGTGGCCGCCAGCCACCGCGGGGCCGAGGCGCTGCTCGCCCTGGCGCGGGAACATGGGCGCGAGACCGTCGCCCATTACATGGACGCGCTCAAGGTGCGCGCGGAGGCTCGGCTCAGGGAGGCTCTTTCGCGGCTGCCGGCGAGCAGCTACGAGGCCGTCGAGAATCTGGACGACGGCTCGCCCATCCAGGTGGCGATCCGGATCTCGGCCGAAGGCGCGGTCGTCGACTTCACCGGATCGGCCGGGATCCACCCCGGCAACCTCAACGCGCCGCCGGCCGTAATACGGAGCGCGGTCCTCTATGTCCTCCGCCTGCTCATCGCCGAGCCCCTTCCGCTCAACGAGGGCATCCTGCGCCCCGTGGAGATCCGCATCCCGCCCGGGATGCTCAACCCGCCCTTCCCCGACGATCCGGCCGAGGCTCCGGCCGTGGTTGGGGGGAACGTCGAGACCAGCCAGCGCGTGGTCGACACGCTCCTGAAGGCGCTCGGCCTCGCCGCGTGCAGCCAGGGGACGATGAACAACCTCCTCTTCGGCAACGCCCGCTTCGGCTATTACGAGACGGTCTGTGGCGGCGCGGGCGCGGGGCCGGGCTTCCACGGCGCGAGCGCGGTCCATACCCACATGACGAATACGCGGATCACCGATCCCGAGGTGCTGGAGCACCGCTACCCCGTGCTCGTCGAGCGCTTCGCGGTCCGCAGGCATTCGGGCGGAAGGGGGATCTGGCGCGGCGGCGACGGCGCCGTGCGCGAGCTGCAGTTCCTGGAAAGGATGTCGGTCTCCCTCCTGACCCAGCACCGGGTGGAGGCTCCGTACGGCGGGGACGGGGGGCAAGCCGGGATGCCGGGACGGCAGCGGCTGGTCCGAGCTTACGGCGCGGAAATCGAGCTCAAGCCCGTGGACGGTTGCGAGGTCGGCCCCGGGGACCGGCTCATTCTGGAGACCCCGGGCGGGGGAGGGTGGGGAGAGGAGACCCTTTCCGCCGGAGTTGCCGCAGCACCTCGTAGAGCGCCAGCGCCACGCTCGTCGAAAGATTGAGCGAGCGGATTTCCGGGTCCAGCATGGGGATCTTCACCAGCCGGTCGCGGTAGCGCTCCCGCACTTCGCTGGAGAGGCCGACGCTCTCCCGGCCGAACACCAGCACCGTCCGATCCGGATATTCGACGCTCCAGAAGTCCCGAGTTGCCTCCGCGCTGAACAAGAAAGGCTCGCCCAGCTCCGGCATCCGCTCCTCGAACGCCGGCCACGACGGCCAGATGCGGGGATCGACCCGCGGCCAGTAGTCGAGTCCGGCGCGCCGGACCTCGCGCTCGTCGAGGGAAAAGCCGAGCGGCTCCACCAGGTGGAGCTGCGCGCCGGCCGCGAGGCAGGTACGGCCGGCGTTCCCCGTGTTCCAATGGATTTCGGGCTCGACGAGGACGACGTGCAGGCCCGTCCTCACTCCAGCCGGACCCGGGCCTCGCCGACGCCGCAGTCGATCTCGATCTCGGCCTTGCCGGAGCCCTTGGTCCAGTTCAGCGACTCGCCGACGAAGCCGGAGCCCTCGATGTTACTCCCCCTGGCGAGGAGGTTGGCGTCGCCCACGCCGGTGTCCATGTGTACCTCGCCGACGGCGGACTCGGGCATGACGACCATGATGTCGCCCACGCCCAGATTGGCGTTGAGGTTGGCTTCCAGGCCGGAGATCGTCATGTTGCCCACCCCCAGCTCGGCGTTGAGCGGCAGGTCGCGCGGCACCGTCACCCGGAAGTTGCCCTCCAAGCCGCGGTCGCCGGACTTGGGCCACCCTTTCAGCTCCACGTTCAGGCGGTTGCCGGAGCTGACGACCAGCTCGACCTTCTTGGCGGCCTCGACGCAACGCGTCTTGCGCCGGGAGTCGCACTCCAGCTCGACGTAGACTTCCACCTCGCGGCCGGAGCCCACCTCGACCTTCAGATCTCCGACGGGGAAGTCCAGGTGGATGCGGGAGACATCGGCAGCGGAAACCTGGCGTTCGAGCTTACGGACGACCTCGTCGGCAGCAGCCGGCAGCGCAATTAGAAGCGCCGCGGCGAACGGAATGAGCTTTTTCATGAGCTTCTCCTCCCTGAAGGAAGTGGACATGAGACCCACTACGGGAGCACCCGTGCCAGGGTTTCGGCACCGATCTTGCCTTTTGTTCTTCCCATGAGAGGCTGCCCATGAGCACGCCCGCGCCCCCTTTTCAGGAAGCCCACCTCTTTTCCCGTCCCATCCGGGACCTCGGGCTGCGCATCGCGGGCACGCCGCTGGAGCCCGTGCTGGCCGAGTTCGACGGCGAGCTCGCCCTGGCCGGCATCCGCAGGGTCCGCCCGCGCTTCTACTTGTCGAGCGAGTGGGGAGTTCCCTTCGGCACCATTGCGATCGCGATCCCGTTCTATCTCGCCAGCCGCGAGCTGACCGAGCTGCACGCCGAGCGCACCGGCCACGTCGAGGGGCTCGGCCGGGCCGACCTCCTGCGCTACCTGCGCCATGAGATGGGGCACGTGGTCAACTACGCCTGGCGGCTCTACGAGGATGAGGACTGGGTCATGCTCTTCGGCTCCATGACCCAACCCTACAAGGAGGAGTACAGTCCCGAGCCGTTCAGCCGCCGCTTCGTCCGCCACCTGCCGGGCTGGTACGCCCAGAAGCATCCGGACGAGGACTGGGCCGAGACCTTCGCGGTCTGGATGACGCCGGGCTTCGACTGGCGCGCCGAATACGCGGGCTGGCCCGCCGTCCTGGAGAAGCTGGAGTACTGCGACCGCGCGATGAGCGCTCTCGGTGACCCGCTCGTGGTGGACGAGGAGCTGGACGAGGACGTGGGGGAAATCCAGTACACCCTGGAGCAGTACTACGGCGGCGATATTTCCACCGACGACCTGCCGCCGGGGTTAGACGGCGCTCTGCGCTCCATCTTCGAGGATGTAGGCCGCTGGGAGGACCTCTCGACCGACGCGCCCCGCCGGCCCGCGGCCGAACTGATCCGCCGGCTGGCCCGCGACCTGCCCGCGGACGTCTACCGCTGGACCGGCCATTTCCCGGAGCGCACCCGCCTGCTCCTGAATCAGCTCGCCCGCCGCGCCGATGACCTCAAGCAGGTCTATCCCGCTGACCGCGAGGTGCCCATGATCATCGCCCTCACCACTTTGGTGACGGCGCTGGCGATGAATCATGTGAATACGGGGCGGTACGTGCCTTAGGACCCCTCACCCGGGGAAGGAGACGCCCCACGGGGCGTCTCTACAGTACGTCCCCCCAATGTAGAGACGCCCCGTGGGGCGTCTCCTCCGATGGTCAGCTATGCACCGCCGCCGGAGCCTCCGCATCCTTCGTCAAAGGCGCCGGCGCCTCCGGCTTCGGATCATTGATCGAATATCGCTCCATCGCCAGGTCCACGATCCTCTGGATCAGCTCGGGGAACTCCAATCCCTGGGCCGCGGCGGAGACGGCGAACTCGCTGTCCTTTTCCAGGTAGCAGTTGGCGTTGACCTCGATCACGTAGATGTCGCCCGTATCGGTCAGGCGGAGGTCGACCCGGCCGTAGTCGCGGACCCGCAACGCGCGGGCGGCGTCCACGGCTGTCTTCTGGAGCCGCGCCCGTAGCTCGTCGGGAAGATCGGCGAGCACCGACTTGGTCCCCTTGTACTCGGCGCTCTCCGGCGACCACTTCGCCTTGGAGCCGAGCACGCGCGGCATCCCCTCGGGCATGCCCGAGAAGTCCACTTCGATGGGGGGCAGGGCAAGGGGCTCGCGGTTGCCGAGCACGCCGACGTAGAGCTCCCGCCCCTCGATGTACTCCTCGACGAGCGCCGAGTCCTTGACCTTCTCATGGATGTCGAGCACCCGCCGCATCAGCGAGGTGGCGTCGCGCACCAGCGAATCGCCGTCGATGCCGATCGAGGCGTCGGCGGCGAGCGGCTTCACGAACAGCGGCATGCGGAGCTGGCCGAACGTCTCCAGGTCGGCGTCCTGGCTGAACACCGCGTAGTGCGGGTAGGGGATGTTGTCGAACGCCAGGGCCTTCTTGGCGAGAGCCTTGTCCTGGCGCAGGTAGAGCTCGCCGGGGCCGCCGCCGGTGTAGCGCACGCCCACCAGGTTGAGCAGGCCGGCCACGGCCACGTCGGCGCCAATGTCCTCGCCGAAGCTTTCCAGGAGATTGAAGACCAGGTCGGGCTTGCGCGAGGTCAGGCCTGCCACGAGATCGGTCACGCTGTTGTACACGGCGAAGATCGAGACCTGGTGGCCGTTCTCGCGCAAGGCGGACGCGACCTGGTCGACGACCGGATCGTAAGAGCCGGCATTCTCGCTTTCGAGCCCGGCCAGGACGGTGATGTTCATTCTTTGTCTTTCCTCCCGATCGCCCCGTCTTGCAAAGGACGCGCCGTCGTGCTGCGGGCCGGCATTGCTCTTGCACTCTCCCATGGCTGCAAGGCTCGCGGGTCGCGAGCAACCGATCCAGGAGGATTCCGCCATGAGCATGAGATGGAAGACCAACATAGCCGCGCTCGCGCTCCTCGCGCTCACAGCGACGAGTTGCTCGACCAACCCCGCAACAGGCAAGAAGCAGATCGCCTTCATCGGCGAGGAGCAGGAAGTCGCCATGGGCCGCGAGGCCGATCAGCAGATCGTCCAGCAGCTCGGCCTCTATGACGACAAGGACGTCCAGGCCTACGTCAGCCGGCTCGGCAAGGCGCTTGCCGCCTCCTCCGAGCGCCCGAACCTGCCATGGACCTTCCGCGTCGTGGACGATCCGGTGGTCAACGCGTTCGCCCTGCCCGGCGGCTACATCTACGTCACCCGCGGCCTGATGACCCACCTCACGTCGGAGGCCGAGCTGGTCTCGGTCCTCGGCCATGAGATCGGGCACGTCACCGGCCGCCACAGCGTCGAGCAGATGAGCAAGGCGCAGCTCGCCCAGGTCGGCCTGATCGCGGGCATGCTGATCAAGCCCGAGCTCGCCCAGCAGTTCGGCAACCTGGCGCAGCAGGGCCTGGGGCTCCTCTTCCTCAAGTACGGCCGCGACGACGAGCGCGAGGCGGACGACCTCGGATTGCGCTACATGGCGCGCGAGCAGTACGACCCGCGCGAGATGGCCGAAGTCTTCGAGGTGCTGAAGCGGGTGAGCGAGGCCGAGGGCGCCGGCCGCGTCCCGGGCTGGATGTCGACCCATCCGACGCCGGAGAACCGCATCGGCCGCATCTCCGAGCAGGTCGCGAAGCTCGACGCCTCGCAGTTCGCCAATGCCCGCGTGGGCCGCGAGCCTTACCTGAAGGCGTTGGACGGCATGCCGTTCGGCCAGAACCCCCGCGAGGGCTATTTCATCGGCAACCGGTTCATCCAGCCCGAGCTCGGGTTCGAGATCCGCTTCCCGCAGGGGTGGAAGACCAGCAATCAGAAGGCGTCCGTGGGCGCCATGAGCCCCAACCAGGACGCGGTCGTGGTCGTGACCCTCTCCGGCCAGCAATCTCCGCAGGCCGCAGCCCAGAACTTCT
>DASUNJ010000266.1:0-11868 GCA_036277235.1 Thermoanaerobaculia bacterium
CGACCAGGTGCAGTCGCTGGAAGCCGGCCTCGGCGAAGCCCAGAAGCAGCTCCAGCCCCAATCGCTGAAGCGCAAGGAGCTGGAGCGCCGCATCCAGCGCGCCGGCACCGCGGAGGCCGCGGTCAAGCAGCTCTACGGCGAACAGTTCTCGACCCGCAGCCAGCGGCTGACCCGGGTGACCACCGAGGTCAAGTCGCTGGCCCGGAAAGCGGGCTTGAACCCGCGCTCTCTCTCCTATCCCCAGGAGGTGATCGAGGACTTCGGCCTGATCAAGCGCTCGTTCATCTTTCCCGTCGAAGGGACCTACCTGGAGCTGCGGCAGTTCCTCAACCTGCTGGAGCACTCCGAGTCGTTCCTGACCCTGGAAGCGGTGACGCTCTCCGAGACGAACCAGGAACAGGGGCCGGAGCTGCGGATGAACCTGAAGATCTCGACCCTGTTCTCCGAGGAGACGGGTCCGGAAGAGGCCGGAGCGGCGCGCCGCGTCGCCGAGCGGAGGGAGTCGTAGTGAACGAGGGGCGCACCAAGATGCTGCTGGCGATCCTCGGCATCGTGGCCCTGTTCGCGGCCTGGCAGTGGATCGGGCCCGCTCTGGGCATGGGCGGCAGAGAAGAGGTCGGCGGCGGCAGAGACGACTACGCGGACCTGACCTCCTCGGTGGGGCGGATCCCCGGCGCCAGCCGGGCGACGGCGCGGCCGCAGCAGGCCGAGGAGGTGGTGGACCTGCGCATCGCCGAGCTCGGGGGCACGCCGCGCGACTACAAGCCGGGGCGCGACCCCTGGCGTTTCGTGCTGCCTCCTCCCCCTCCTCCGGCGCCCACTCCGCCGCCGCCGCGGCCGCTCACCGAGGCCGAGCTCAGGGCGCGGGAAGAGGCGGAGAGGCGCATGGCGGAGGAGCGTGCGCGCCAGGAGGCGGCGCGCCTCGCCAAGGAAAGAGAGCCCAAGCCGCCGCCGTTCACGCTCCAGTACCTGGGCAAGTTCGGTCCCCAGGAGCGCCTGATCGCCGTCTTCACGGACGGAAAGAGCATCCTCAACGTACAAGAGGGTGAGGTGATACAAGGACAGTTCATCGTGAGCCAGATCGGATTAGAGTCCGTCGAGATCCGATTCGTGGGTTTCCCCGACTGGCCGCCGCAGCGTCTACCACCCGCCGGGGCTAGCCGCTAAGAACGGAGGAAGAGTGTCGAAGATGCGTGAAGTCACCGTGCGGTTCCCGATCCTGCTGCTCCTGCTGGCGGTACTCGTGCCGATTGCCTCCTGCACGAGCCACCTGGCTTCGCGCCAGGCCGAGATCGCCGCGCAGCGCGGCGACTGGGACCAGGCCGTTCTGGAATACATGAAGGCCGTGGAGCAGAACCCGGAGAGCCTCGCCTACAGGGCATCCCTGATGCGCGCCAAGATCAAGGCGTCGCAGGCCCATTTCGAGAAGGGCCAGGAGTACGAGAAGGCGGGGGTGATCGAGCGCGCGATGATCGAGTACCAGCAGGCCGTGCAGCTCGATCCCACGAACCAGTACGCCCTCTCCCAGCTCGAGCACGTGCGCCAGGCGTACGCGGCCCAGCGCTCCAACCGCGAGGCGTCCACCATCGACCAGATGAAGAAGAGGACGAGCGGCACCCGGCCGCAGCCGCCCGTCCTCAACCCGCGCTCGGACAAGCCGATCGACATGGAGTTCCCCGAGCCGGTGTCCATCATGCAGATCTACCGCGCTCTCGGCCAGGCGTTCGGGATCAACGTCCTGTTCGATCCCAACCTCAAGGACCAGGAGATCGCGATCGAGCTCAAGGAAGTGACCGCGCAGTCCGCGCTCGAGACCCTGATGCGCGCCGGCAACCACTTTTACAAGGTGATCGACGAGCACACGATCATCATCGCCCAGGACACGCCGCAGAACCGCCGTACCTACGAAGACCTCGTCATCCAGACCTTCTTCCTCTCCAACTCCGAGGTGAAGGACATGATGACGATCCTGCGCAGCCTGGTCGACGCCAAGAAGATCGCCACCAACGAACAGCTCAACGCCATCATCCTGCGCGACACGGCCGACAAGGTGAAGGTCGCCGAGCGCATCATCGAGGCCAACGACAAGTCCAAGGCCGAGGTGGTGATCGACGTCGAGCTGCTGCAGATCAACTCGCTGCGGCTGCGCGACATCGGCGTGGCCCTGTCGTCCTACCAGGTCTCGCAGACGCTCGACCTGGGCGGCACGACGGGCGGCGGCGGCACCCCCGGCGCTCCCGCTCCCGCCCCCACCGCCGGGCGCGTGCGCATCTCCGACCTGGAGTTCCTCAACCAGAGCAACTGGTTCCTGACGCTGCCGAACTTCCTCTACAACTTCGTCAAGCAGAACTCCGACGGGCAGCTCCTGGCCAAGCCTCAGCTCCGCATCACCGAGGGCGAGAAGGCCACCCTGGTCATCGGAGACAAGGTGCCGGTCCCGCTGACCACCTTCAACACCGCGAACACGGTCGGCAGCAACATCGTGCCCATCACGTCCTTCCAGTACCAGGACGTGGGCATCCGGATCGACCTCGAGCCGCGGGTACACCACAACCAGGAGGTGACGCTCAAGGTCAAGGTGGAGATCTCCCAGATCAACTCCTTCCGCGGCGACCAGCCGATCATCGGCACGCGCACCATCGAGTCGGTGATCCGGCTGCAGGACGGCGAGACCAACTTCCTGGCCGGCCTGATCCGCACCGACGAGAACAACTCCGAGAACGGCATGCCGGGACTCTCCGAGATCCCGATCCTCGGCCGGCTGTTCTCCAACAAGCGGACCGACGCTCAGCGCACGGACGTCATCCTGACCCTGACGCCGCACATCATCCGCAACGCCGAGATCACCGAAGAAGACCTGCTGCCGATCTGGGTCGGCACCGAGGCCAACATGACCTTCCGCGGCGGCAGCCCGCGCGTCGAGTCCGACGTCGACGGTCCGTTCGAGACGGGTGAAGAGACTCCCGAAGAGATCCAGGACGCCATCCGCCGCCGGCTCCAGCGCCTGCCGCGGGGTCTGCGGCCCGAGGACGGCGGCGAGATGATCGAGGAAGGCGAAGGCGAGGTCCCCGAAGAGCAGCAGCCTCCGCCGGGCATCGACCTCGCTCCCTCGGCGCCGCCGAGCGACATCTTCCGGCCGCCGACCACCAACCCGCTCGACAGCCCGCCGCCCAATCCGCCGGACTCGGAGGGCGACGAGGGGGTCGAGGAAGAGCCGCCCTCGACGGGGATCAACCCGCAGGCCTCGGCTCCCCGGGCCCTGCTCGGCGGGAGCTTGCGTACGGAGCGTTCGGCGGAATCGGCCGGGGCCGTCGTCCTGGGTGAGGGTCGGGCGGGGAAAATGCCGGCGCCGGTCCAGGTCTGGCTCGCTCCTCGCAACCTGAAAGTCAATCCGGGCGAGCGCTTCGTGGTCAAGGTGCAGGCGTCGGCCGACCGTCCGATCTCGCACCTGCCGCTGTCGCTCTCCTACGACCCGGCGATGCTCGCGGTCGAGCAGGTGGAGCGCGGAACCTTCCCGGGCGAGGCGCAGATCCTCGCCGATGCCTCGCGTCCCGGCGAGATCGTGCTCGGAGCGAGCCGCATGGGCGAAGTGCCCGGAGTGACCGGACAGGGCACCGTGGCCCGGATCACCTTCCGGGCCGTCCGCTCGGGCTCGACCCGGATCGACTTCTCGCGCAGCAAGGCCATGGACGCCGAGCTGCGCCCGGTCGTCCCGGTGCGCGCGCGATCGGTCGACGTCTCGGTGAGATAGGAAGGTCGAACGACGATGATGAGGAAGCTGTCGACTCGCGGCCAGGCCGGCTACACGATGGCCGAGCTGGTGATGGTCGCCGCGGTGATGGTGATCCTGGCCGGAGCGGTGCTGCCCGCGGTCAAGTTCACCGCCCGGCGGACCAAGGAGATGGAGCTGCGGCACCATCTGCGGACCATGCGCGACGCGATCGACACTTACAAGCGCTACAGCGACATGGGCCTGCTGCCGATCGACGTCGGCGCCGAAGGCTACCCGGCGGAGCTGGAAGACCTGGTCGAAGGGGTGGAGATCGCGGGCCAGATCGACCGCAAGCTCAAGCTGCTGCGGCGGATCCCGGTGGATCCCATGACCGGCGAGGCGGAGTGGGGCATGCGCAGCTTCCAGGACGAGCACGACTCCACCTCCTGGGGCGGCGAGAACGTCTTCGACGTCTACTCGGAGTCGGGCGGCGTCGGGCTCAACGGAGTGCCCTACCGCGAATGGTGAGAAAAGGAAGGTGTGCGATGCACGATCCCAAGCCCAAGATCAAGAGAAACTCCGAGAGCGGCTTCACCCTGCTGGAGCTGATCGTCGTCATAGCCATCGTGGGCATCCTGGCGGCAGTCGCGATGCCCAAGCTGAAGGACGTGCCGCGCAAGGCGAACGAGGCGGTCCTCAAGACGAACCTGCACACGCTGCGCGACGTGATCGATCAGCACTACGGTGACAAGGGCCGCTACCCCGCCAGCCTCGAAGCCCTGGTCGAAGGGGGATACCTGCGCAAGATCCCGAACGACATCACCAAGCGCAGCGACACCTGGGTGGTGGTCTACGAAGAGACCGATCCGGACAACCCGCCCGTGGAGACCGAGGAGGGAGAAGGAGGCCCAGGCATCATCGACGTGCACTCGGGCTCCCCGGCCATCTCGCTCGACGGGACGCCCTACGCGGAATGGTAGAGAAGAAACACTCCGAAGCGGGGTACAACCTCGTCATCCTCATGGTGACGATGACCCTGCTCAGCATCGCGCTCACGATCGCGTTGCCGAAGTGGAGCCACGTGATCCGCCGTGAGCGGGAGGAAGAGCTGATCTCCCGCGGTTTTCAGTACGCGGAGGCCATCCGCATCTTCCAGAACCGGTTCCAGCGTCTGCCCGTGCGCCTCGAAGAGCTTGCCGAGGTCGAGCCGCGCTCCATCCGCAAGCTCTGGAAGGACCCGATGACGGAAAGCGGCAGGTGGGTGCTGATGCCGGCCGGAGGCGGGGGGCCGGGTTTCATGCCGCCGCCGCCGCCCGGCCCCGGCAGCCAGACACCACCGCCCGAAGAGGAGGAGGACCCGGATGGACGGCCGGACGACGACGAAGAGATCGATCCGGATACCGGCATCGGCGCGAAGAAGGGAATCCAGCAGATAGGTCCGTTCTCGGGGGTCCACAGCCGCAGCGGCAAGGAATCCATCCTGGTCTTCAACGGCCGGACCCGCTACGACGAATGGCACTTCACGCTGGAGATGCTTCAGGCGCAGATGAGCGGCGGCGGCAATCAGCTGCCGCCCGGCACTCCGCCCACCGGGGTCCTCGGAGCGGATCCCACCCGCCTCCCGAACCTGAGCACCCGCTGGCTGGGCCGTCCGCTGCCCGAGTTTCTCACGGCTCCCCAGGACGGCCAGATGCCCGACGGCACGACCCCGAAGCCGAAGCCAAGCGCCCGCCAGCGATGAAAGTAAGGATCAAGCGGCTCCCCGCCGCCCGGGATCTCCCGCTTCCCGAGGCCGCCTCGCCGGGGAGCTCCGGCTTCGACCTGCGCGCCGCGGTCGAAGACGAGGTGGTGCTGCGTCCCGGCGAGCGCCTGCTCATCCCCACCGGCCTGGTGCTGGAGATTCCCCGCGGCTGGGAGGGGCAGGTTCGTCCGAGAAGCGGCCACGCCCTGCGCCACGGCATCGGCATCCTCAACGCTCCAGGCACGATCGACAGCGACTACCGGGGCGAGGTCGGAGTGATCCTGATCAACCTGGGAGAAGCCCCCTTCGCCCTGAAGCGCGGCGACCGCATCGCCCAGCTCGTCATCGCCCGGGTCGAGCCCGTCGAATGGGACGAGGCAGAAACCCTGGAGGACACCGGGCGGGGAGCGGGCGGCTTCGGATCGACCGGGCTCGGCTAGGAGATCAACCCTCATGGGGAAGAACAGACTTGAAGCGTTCAGCGATGGCGTGATCGCCATCCTCATCACGATCATGGTGCTGGAGTTGAAGGTGCCTCATGGAGAGAGCATCCAGATGCTGAGGCCCTTGATCCCGGTGTTTCTCAGCTATGTGTTGAGCTTCGTCTACCTGGGCATCTACTGGAACAACCACCACCATATGCTTCACGTGACCCACAAGGTGACCGGGCCCATGCTCTGGGCCAATTTGCACCTTCTGTTCTGGCTGTCGCTGATACCGTTCACAACGGGCTGGATGGGAGAGAACCACTTTGCCGCGACACCGACGGCGCTCTACGGCGTGGTGCTCCTGATGAATGCGATCGCCTACTACATACTGCAGCAACTGATCATCGCATCCCAGGGCCCGGGCTCGATTCTGAAGAAAGCTGTCGGCGGCGATTGGAAGGGCAAGGTGTCGCCGGTCCTCTATGTTGTTGCCATTTCCATCGCATTCTGGTCGAAGTGGATCTCGCTGGGTATCTACGTCCTGGTCGCGCTGATCTGGCTCGTGCCGGATCGACGCATCGAGCACGTTCTTGCAAGCCAGGAGGCATAGCCGAGGAGGACTTCCCATGTGTCGAAACATCAAGACCCTGCACAACTTCGAGCCGCCGGCCACGGACGACGAGATCCGGGCCTCGGCCCTGCAGTTCGTCCGCAAGCTGAGCGGCTTCACCAAGCCGTCCAAGGCCAACGAGCCGGCGTTCAACCGGGCCGTGGACCAAGTGACGGAGGCGGCCCGCGAGCTGCTCGGTTCTCTCGTCACCAACTCCCCGCCACGCGACCGCGAGATCGAAGCTACGAAGGCCCGCGCCAAGGCGGCGGTCCGTTATGGTGACGCTGGAAGAGCTTGAGGCCAGCCTGGACGAGATCCGCGGCGCTCCCAAGGAGGAAGGACCGCTGAAGCTGATCGTCCGGCGGCCGCGGATCGAAGAGCGGGAGGTGCTGCAGGAAGCCGAGCTCGATCTCGTGGAAGGCCTCGTCGGGGACAACTGGCGCATCCGGGGGAGCTCCCGCACACCCGACGGGTCTTCCCACCCGGACATGCAGCTCAACATCATGAATGCCCGGGTGATCGCCTTGGTGGCTCGGCATCCCGACCGATGGCAGCTTGCGGGCGACCAGCTTTTCATCGACCTGGACTTGAGCGCCGACAACCTGCCGCCAGGAACCCGCCTGGAGCTGGGGACCGCGGTCATCCAGGTGACGGACCAACCCCATACCGGCTGCAAGAAGTTCGTGGAGAGGTTCGGGGCGGATGCCCTGAGGTTCGTGAGCTCGCCGCTGGGAAGACAGCTTCATTTGCGCGGCATCAACGCGCGAGTCGTCCAGCCGGGTGTGATCCGGACAGGTGACCTCGCGCGAAAGCTTTCGCAGTAAGATCCCTCGCGACATGGAACCCATGGCGGAGAAAACCACCGGCGTTCACGAGTTCCGGGACGACCCTCGCAACGACGAGATCCTGATCTGGATTGACGGGACGCTGGTGCCCCGGCCCGAGGCCAAGGTGTCGGTGTTCGACTCCGGGTTCGTGCTCGGGGACGGCGTCTGGGAGGGGCTGCGGCTGGTGTCCGGGCGCTTCGCGTTCCTGGACGCTCATCTCGACCGGCTGTACGAAGGGGCCAAGGCGCTGATGATCGACGTCGGGCTCAGCCGGGACGAGATGGTCAAAGCCCTCAATCAGACGGTCGAGGCCAACGGGATGTCCGACGGCGTCCACGTGCGGCTGATGGTCACGCGCGGGGTGAAGCGCACGCCCTATCAGGACCCGCGGCTCACGATCGGCAAGGCCACGGTCGTCATCATCCCCGAGCACAAGGAGCCCAAGCCCGAGCTGATCGCGAAGGGTCTGCGGCTGTTCACCGTCCACGTGCGGCGCGGCTACCCCGACGTGCAGGACCCCAAGCTCAACAGCCACAGCAAGCTCAACGACATCACCGCCTGCATCCAGGCAGCGCAGGCCGGCTACGACGAGGCGCTGATGCTCGATCCGCACGGCTTCGTCTCGACCTGCAACTCGACTCACTTCTTCATCGTGCGCAGGGGCGAGGTCTGGACCTCCACGGGCCGCTACTGCCTCCCCGGCATCACGCGGGCGAACGTGATTCGCGTCTGCCGGGAAGCCGGCATTCCCGTGTTTGAGAAGGATTTCTCGCTGACCGAGGTCTACGGCGCCGACGAGGCGTTCGTAACCGGAACGTTCGCGGGCGTCGTGCACGTCACCGAAGTCGACGGCCGTGTCTTCAACGATCGGAAGCGCGGGCCCATGGTCGAGCGGCTGCAGGGCCTTTACAAGGAGCTGGTGAGGCGCGACATTTCATGAGCGGCCTGCGAGTCGCCGCCTGGTCGGGACCGCGCAACATTTCGACCGCGATGATGCGCGCCTGGGAGAACCGGCCCGATGCGACGGTCGTCGACGAGCCCTTTTACGCTTTCTATCTGGACCGCACCGGGCTCGATCATCCCGGCCGCGAGGAGGTGATCGCCGCGGGTGAGACGGACTGGCGCAAGGTCGTGGACTTCTTGACCGGACCGATCCCGCGCGGACGCGCCGTGTTCTATCAGAAGCACATGACCCACCACCTGCTGCCGGAGGTGGAGACGGACTGGTTCACGCAGGTCACGCACGCCTTTCTGATCCGCGACCCGCGGGAAGTGCTCCTTTCCTATGTCAAGAGCCGGCCGACCGTCACGGCCGACGACATCGGCGTGCCGGCGCAGCTCCGGATCTATGAAAAGGTGCGCGAGCTCACCGGCTCGGAACCGGTCGTGATCGACGCGGGCGAGTTCCTGAAAACGCCGGAGCCGCATCTGCGCGCCTGGTGCGGCCGCCTGGCCATTCCTTTCTCGGAGCGCATGTTGGGCTGGCCTCCCGGCCCCCGCGACACGGACGGCGTGTGGGCTCCACACTGGTACGACGCGGTGCTGAAGAGCACCGGCTTCGAACCGTACCGCGAGCGCGACCGGCAGGTCCCTCCCGAGCACCAGGCCGTGATCGACGTTTGCCTGCCGTTGTATGAGCAGATGTACGAGCGGCGGCTCCGGGTCTGAGTGGTAGATTGGGCCGTGCGCAAACGAGCCCTCCTCCTGATCCTCCTCCTCGCCTCTCTGTCCTGCCGGACGGCTCCCCCGTATGGGCCCCGCAAAGTCCTGATGTTGAGCCTGGACGGCGCGGATACCATCACGCTCCACCGGCTGTACAAGGAAGGGAAGCTCGACGCGGGCGGGTTCGCGCGCTTCTTCCGCGAAGGGCAGGTGGCGGACGCGCTGGTGCCCGCCAATCCCACGATCACGGCGCCCAACCACATCAGCTTGGCGACCGGTTATCCCACCGGGAAGACCGGCATCGTCGCCAACGACGTCCGCCTGCCGGGGATGCCTCTTGCGAAGAAGGTGAGCGGATTTGCCGCGGACATCGATACCGAGACGCTCTGGGAGGCCGCCCGCCGGCAGGGTCTGCGGGTCGGGGTCTCCACCTGGCCCGGCGCCGACGGCCGGAATGAGCGGCGGAGCGCGGACTGGGGCCTGGTCTACACCAACACGCCCAAACAGGAGCCGGAGCTGCGCACGGTGCGGGACTGGAAGGGTCCGCTCGAGGAGGGGGAGTGGGCGCTGGTTCCCTGCAGCGAAGGGAAGCCGCCGGGTTGCTGGATCAAGATCCTGGAGGTCCTGGAAAGCGATCCTCCGAGCGTCCAGCTCTATTTCGCCGGGGAGCACCCGCTTCGCGCCTACCCGGCCGATTTCGAGGCCGCGCTCCAGCACGGTGGACTGATCTGGCCCGGCCCTCCGGACAGCGACCTGCTGGATGAGACATGGGCGGGACGGCCGGGCATCGATCTCGACACCTGGGTCGAGCAGGCGGAGCGCTTCTCGACCTTCTTCATGGATGCCACGCTGGCCGCGGCCCGCTACTCCGAGTGGGATCTGCTCATGGCGTACACGCCGGTGATCGACGAGGCGGGCCATCAGCTCCTGCTCGTCGACCCGCGCCAGCCAGGGTTCTCCCCCGAACGGGCGGCCTCTCTCGCCGCCGCGCGGCTGCGGGTCTGGCAGTCGGTCGACCGTGAGCTGGCGCGCCTGCTCGCCGCCGTGGACCTGCGCACGACGACCGTCCTGGTGGTGAGCGACCACGGCATGATGCCGGCCCACACGCGGATCGACATCGACGCGTTGCTCCGCGAGTGGGGATTGCTCGTCCTGGAGGCGGACGGCGAGACTCCTGCGCCGGAGAGCCGCGCCGATTCGATCAGCGCCGGGGGCATGTGTCACATCTACCTGCAGCCCGGCGTGCCCGACGCGGAGGGGCTGGTGGAGAAGCTGCGCAAGGATCTCGCCGCCTGGTCCGACCGCAACGGCCGCCCGATCGCCCGTATGCTCACGCGGGCGGAGGCCGCGGAGATCGAGATGGATCATCCGAACAGCGGCGACCTGATCCTGGTTATGAAGCCCGGTTATATCTTCCGGCACGAGTCCGACTCCGTGACGGACAAGCCTCTATCCCCCACGGACACCTACGGCATGCACGGATATCTCAACGATCACCCGGCCGTTCACGCCAGCTACCTCGCGATCGGAGCGGGGATCCGCAAGGGAAACGCCGGCACCTTCCGCAACACGGAGGTAGCCGGGCGCGTGGCGAAATGGCTGGGGATCGAGAAGCCTCGGGACCGTCCGAAACGTCCTGGACCGGCTGCCAGGATTTTCGGACGGGTCCAAAATGTCTGGGACGGTCCGGAAACTCTTTGGGCGGTCCTGAACCTTTTTCGACCGTCCGAAAAGTTTCTGGATGGCCCGGAATCTTTTTGGACGGGTCCGAAGGGCTCGGCGACCGTCCGGAGCTTTCCGGATCGGGTCCAAGAATCTTCGGGCGGGTCCAAGAAGTTCCGGGCGGATCCAAGAAGTTTTGGACGGGGCCAAGAAGTTTTGGGCGGGTCCAAGAAGCTTTAGGACGGATCCAAGAGCTTTGGATCGGATCTGGAAGAATTGGAGCCGTCCAAAAAGATTCTGGCTCGTTCCGGAAAGTCTGGACCCGTCCCCGGCTGGATTTTTCGCTGCGGAACCGTCGAGAGGCGCCCAATCAGTCTCCGGGCGCTGCGCTTTCCTCGCAGGCGTGCAGGAAGGAGGTCGACCGCTGCGTTGAAGCTCCCGGGCGGTAAAAATCTCCGTCAGCTCTGCCGAGAGCCGCTTGGCAGAGGACTGCCCCCTTTGCTGCCCCGCCGGGGTCAGGGCTCGACGATGTCGCCCTTGAGCGAACCGACGGCGCCGAGGAGCTCCTGCCTCTCCTTGGCTCCGACCTTGAACTTGTCGAGCGTGGCGGTCAGATGCTGCACGCCCTTGTCCCACTCGGCCGAGGTGAGCTTCATGCCGGCGTGGGATTCCTTCATGCTGCGTCCCATGTAGTAGCAGGGTCCGCCGGTGGCCTCGCAGATCTGGTCGACCACGAGCTGCCGGATCCGCTTCAGCGAATCCGTGCTGTGTCCGACGAAGAACCGGCCGAGCTGCGGATCGGTGGCCAGCCGGCCGATGAAGTCGTCGACCACGGCGGCGATGGCGTCGTATCCTCCTAGCCGCTTGTAGAGCGATGGCTTCGCATCCTCGTGCGCAACCGTCCGCAACGCCCCCGCCAGCACCAGGACGACAAGCAACAGGCTGCTTCTCTTGATGACCATGGGCTCCTCCTTTGCCCTCTCTACGCAAGGGAGAGGGATTTGGATGAAGGAAGGGCACAGGAATGATTGACAAGGGAACGGCGGTGTTGGTATCTACGGGAACTGACGATGTGGATCATGATTGCGGGCCCCTATGGCACCGGCGCCAAGACCTCCGCGGATCGAGAGGCCAACCTCCTCGCTCTGAACCACGCGGCGTACCAGGTGTTCCGCAGGGGCCACGTCCCGATAATCGGCGTAAACCTCGCTCTTCCGGTAATACAA
>DASUNJ010000267.1:0-4490 GCA_036277235.1 Thermoanaerobaculia bacterium
CCGAGTCTTCCAGGGCATCGACCGTCCAGCCGTAATCGCGGATCAGCTCGATCGCGCGCGCCTGGGCCTCGTCGCGGCTGTCGTTGAGGATCCAGCAGTTGACGTAGGCGCCCTCGAACTCGGCGAACTCCTCCGCGTTCGGGGTGGGCTGAGACAGGAAGGTGAAGAAGTGCATCGCCATGATCAAACCTTATCAGAACCGACCGGTCGGCCTTCGGCGAACGCGACGACCTGATCGAACGCCTGGCCGAAGTAGCTTTCGTAGCTGTCCTTTTCCACGTAGCCGAGATGGGACGTGCACACCGCCTTCTCCAGGATGTCCAGGGCGAGCAGCGGGTGCGCGGCGCCGAGGACTGGCTCCTCCTCGTAGACGTCGACCGCCGCGGAACCCGGCCGGCCGGCGCGCAGCGCCGCTTCCAAGGCGCCGGGCGCGATCAGCTCGGCCCGGCTGGTGTTGACGAGGAGCGCGTCTGGCCGCATGCGGGCGAGGTCCGCCTCGGTGACGATACCGCGCGTCTCCGCGCTCAGCTTCAGATGGAGGGAGAGCACGTCCGAGCGCTCGAACAGCTCTTCCCGGCCGGCGGCGAGGGCATACCCGTCCGCATGAGCGCGGGAGAGCGAGCCCTCCCGTCCCCACACCCGCACGTCCATCCCGAACGCGCGCCCATAGCCCGCCACCAGGGTGCCGATCTTGCCGTACCCCCAGATGCCCAGCGTCCGTCCCCGCAAGCCCGTGCCCATCGTGCTCTGCCAGTGGCCGGCGCGCAGACGGGCGACTTCAAAGGGCACATGGCGCATGGCGGCGAGCACCAGCGCCCAGGTCAGCTCGGCCGGCGCGTAGGGAGACCCGGTGCCCGCCGCGACCACGACACCGCGCCGCGCGCAGGCCGCAAGATCGATGTGCGCGGTCCCCTTGCCGGTCTGGCTGATCAGCTTGAGCCGTGGCAGCTTTTCGAGCAGCGCTTCGCTGATCCGCGTGCGCTCGCGGATGAGGACGAGAGCGTCAGCCTCCCGGAACCGCTCGGCGAGCGCATCGATCTCCTTGACCGTGTCGGTGAACACGGTGACCGAGTGGCCCGCGAGCTTCGAAAAGCAGGCGAGCCCGCGCACGGCATCCTGATAGTCGTCGGGGATGACGATCTGCATGGCGGCGGATTCTACCGCTCTGCTGTAAACGGTCAGCTACCCTTTGCCTCGATATACATGAACTTGTATATTGCGGCTCGGCCATGGACACGAAGATCACTCCATCGAGTGGCAACGTATTTAGGGATCTTGGATTTGCCGAGGATGAAGCAGAGCACCTTCGGATCCGTTCGAGTCTCATGATTGCGGTGCGGAAGCTCATAGAGGATCGCAGCCTCACGCAAGCGGAAGCAGCCAAGCTATTTGGAGTCACGCAGCCACGAATCAGCAACCTCGTTCGCGGTCGAATCGATCTCTTCAGCATCGATACTCTGATCGACATGCTTGCTCGCGCCGGAATCCACGTCGACCTTGTTATTTCCACTGCCCGCCAGGGAGCCGCTTAATAACTCCCTCTCAAGCCTCTCACCTCAACCGCGAGAACCTGCGGTTCGACCGCGGAAGATCGGCTCCGTAGGCCAGGTAGTAGAGCGCTCCCACGATCGCCGCCACCGGCAGGATCACAGGATCGAAGGGAGGAGGAGACGGCGCGGGAGTCGTGCCGAGCGCCGTCACCGCCGCTCCGCCGATCACGAATGCAATCGCCAGCCATTGGTAGAGGCGCAGGCCCGCGACCGCCCTCGTCTGCGGCTCGCCGCGGAAGTGCTCCTCGACGAAGCGGCCGAGGCCGGCGAGCAGGAGGTAGGCGCCCGCGATGAGCTGGAGCGGCGCGGCGAGCATCCAGAGACGCACAAGGACCCATCCGACCACCAGCGCCCACACCATCGAGTAGAGAGGCGTCGGATGCAAGGGCACGCCGCCCAGGTCGGTCAGGCGCACCACCCGCGACAGCGGGTGCTCATACCGGATGCCGAGGGACTCCGGCGCTTCGCGGCCGTGACAGCACCCCTGCACCAGGCAGCGTATCCGCCCGATCGCGTGCGCGAAACAGGCGCCGGTCGCGAGAGCGGCCAGGAGGAGCCAGCCGTCCGCCCCGGCCAGGCCGGCGGCCAACGCCGTCGCGATCACCCCGGCCACGGACCCGAAATAGCCGTACGGGCGGAGGAGCTGCGGCGAACCTTCCACGACCTGCGCCCACAGCCCAGCGCCCAACGCCCCTATCAGCGTCATGGCGACGAGCCAGCCCAGGTTATGGCTGCCGGCCAGCGCCGCGGCGACGGTGAGCCCGGCCACCGCGCCCAGGCCCGCGTAGATCCCATGGCTCATCAGACGTACGGGCCCGACCGTGATCTCCCGCCACGAATTGGCGAGGCGCTCGGCTCCGTCGCAGGCTCGTCGCCAGATTGCCTCGCGATGCGCGACCAGCGCGTAGGCGGCGATGCCCGCGGCGACATCCACCGAGGCGTGCATCCCCGTGGTCACACAGCTCGCCGCGAGCGCCGCCGCGCATGACCACCAGAGCCAGCGCAGGCGCGGCCACCTCGATGCGTAGAGGCGAGCCGCGAGGCAGGCCCAGACCACGTGGAAGGCGGGAAAGGCGGTCACCGGCTGGTCGATCTGCCGTTCCCATCTCATGAGCTCCTGCCAGAGCCCGTCTCCGGGAACCGGCTTCGCCTCGGCCACGAACGGCAGCAGGAGATAGAGCGGGAAGAGGAGCGCCGAGGCCCACAGCCCGCCGAGCGCGAAGCGCCGCAGCTCGTCCTTGCGGGAGGCGGCGAGCGGCGCGAGGCTCACAAAGGGATAGGCCGCCGCGTAGACCGCCTCGGTCCAGGGGATGACCGGCAGCGCGCGGTCCCACGCCATCCAGGTCGAAAGGGCATCCGGCGGCACGCCGAGATACTCGATCCCCAGATAGACGGCGAGCCACGGCAGGAACACGAGGGCATAGACCGAGGCGCGGTCGGAGGCCGAGGGCCGCGCGTCCGATCCGGCGGGCAGGCTGAGAAGCGGCGCGGGCAGCGCGCCGTAGCGCCGCAGCGTGGAATCGCGCTCGAACCCGGCGACAAATGCGAAGGCGGCGAGCGCGAGCACCGGCGTGACGATCCAGAGACCCGCCGCCGACTGTGCCGCAAGCGAGGCGCCGAGCGACACCAGGACGGCGCCGACATAGACGGGGTGCGCGATCAAGCCATAGATGCCGCGGGTGACGAGCCGCCGCGGCGGAAACGGGCTCGCGGGCAGGCCCTGCCCATGGACCCAGAGGTCGCGGGTCGCCGCCGCCATCAACGCCAGGCCGAGGGCCGCCACGGCCCCGCCCCCCGCGGCCGAGCCGTACGCCGGAAGATCTAGCACCGTGTCGAGGCGGACGGCCCAGGCCGCGAGCAGCACTGGCAGGGCCAGGCAGAAGAGGGCCGCGTAAGCCAGGCGCGCACTCACCGGAGCACCACCACCTCGTGGATGGCGCGGCCGGCGAGGGGAGCGGCGTCCCCCTCCCGCAGAATGCCGTCGCTGCACCACCGGCTCTGGCGCAGGCCGAGGAACGACCGCGGCACCACGGCGCGCAGGGGAGGGATCGAGGAGGCGATCTCGGCCAGGGTCCGCGCCTGGAGCGCGCGGCGCTCGCCCAGCACAACTTGCGAGGCTCCGCCGCGCACACTTTCGTCCGTGACCTCGGAGGGGCCAGCCGCAATTCCGTCCACGAACACCCAGGTACGTGGGGATTCGCCGCGCCAGTCGATCCACACCACGGAGCGGCTCGCGGCCTCGTCGATCCAGCGGCCCCAGCGCAGCTCGCGGATGGGCAGGCGCCATGGGGGGATCGTGATCAGGATGCGCTCGGCGTAGCCGGTGCCGCGCAGGGGCGCGAAGCCGCGCAGCGACACCGAGACCTCGGCGGCCGGCGCCTCCACCCGCCACTCCACGATGCCCGCATCCTTCTCGAGCAGCCGCTCCTCGATCGGCGGCAGCCGCAGCTCGAAATCCATGCCGCAGCCGAGCGCCTCCGCGCGCCAGGAGATCGCACCGCCGCCGGCACCCGGAGGAGATGCCGAGGCGAGGCTCGACCGGCTGACGGGCGCCTTGCCGGGCTCGAAGAGGGTGACGTTCTGCCAGGTCAGGGCGACGCCGCGCCAGGCGAGCGACGCCCAATAGCCGATGACCGCGCGGGCCTCGGCATCCACGCAGTCGAAGTACCACTTGGTGAGAGTGAACGGGGTTCCGATCCAGTAATTCTAGCGCAGCGGAAAGGACACCAAGGACACCAAGGACCTCAAGGACACGAAGGCCGCGTGATCGGTCCTTGCTGTCCCTGGTGTCCCTGATGTCCTTTCCGGTTTTCTACCCGCAGCGCCCCGCGGGCCACACCACCACGTCCAAGCGCTCCGTGTAGTGCAGCAGCGCGGGAGGGCCCTCGACGCGCAGGCCGTGGAAATCGAACATCGTGTTTTCCTCGATTTCAGCCTCCG
>DASUNJ010000268.1:0-10329 GCA_036277235.1 Thermoanaerobaculia bacterium
GAGATCCGTCTTATCGACATCTCGTTGACTCCGGAGCTTCGGGGCAAGGGTGTCGGTTCCGCTCTGCTGCGCGAGCTGATGGCCGAGGCGGAAGCGGCCGGCAAGCCGCTCACGATCCATGTCGAGAAGTACAACCCCGCGATGCGCCTCTACCTGCGGCTCGGATTCAAGTCCATCGAAGACCGCGGTCCCTACGACCTCATGGAGTGGAAACCCACCCCCTAGCGTTGTCTCCCTCTCCCCCGGCACGGGGGAGAGGGTCGGGGAGAGGGGGGATGGGATCAATTAAACGAGGCCTCATACCTCATCCCACTGCGCTTGCCGCGGGGGTCGGGTCCGATCGGGACCAGGAAGATCTCCATCCTTCCAAGCATCGGGTGCTCCAGCGGATAAATGGCCTGGGGTAATACCGGCCGGACCGGACCCAGAAAGAGCAGGGAGAAGGGTTCTTTTCTTGCCATGAAGTCCGGGTTCTCTTCATAGCGGGCGATCTCGGACAGCTCCAGCTCCAAGGGCTCCTGCCCCTCGAGCTGAAGACGGAAGCGGCTGCCGACGTGCTCCGCGAAGGAGCCAGGGGTGAAGGTCTCCAGCATCTCGGTCCTCCTGGAAGAGCTCGACTCTATCAAACAGAGGGGCATGGAAATTGCTGTCTGCATCGATTCCAGGGTATGGCGATGGGAGACGCTCCGCGATTCAAGGCTTGCACGTTGGTGGACGCCCACGTCCACATCCATCCCTGTTTTTCGACGGAATCGTTTTTTGACGGAGCGCTGGAAAACTTCCACAAGGCTGCCGAAGGCCTGTCCGGGACCGCCGCCGGATGCCTGCTCCTGGCCGAGATGGCAGGGAGTCATTGGCTCCGCGATGCCCGGGGGATGGTAGGTGCGTGGACGCTGGCTTCTACCGGGGAGGAGGATTCTCTCGTCGCGCGCCGGAGCACCGGGGAGAGCTTGGTCGTCGTGGCAGGCCGGCAGATCGTGGTCGACGAGCGGCTCGAGGTACTGGCGCTCGGGAGGGATGCGGCCATTCCCGATGGGCTTCCGCTGGATGAGACGCTGCGCCGGGTCCGCGACAGCGGCGCCTTGCCGGTCCTCCCCTGGGGGTTCGGCAAGTGGTCGGGCCGCCGCGGCGCGCTCGTGGCGGCAACGCTCTCCCGGCCGGGAGGCGAGCTGTACCTGGGGGACAACTCCAACCGGCTCCAACTCGCCGGTGTGCCCCGGCTCCTGCGCGAGGCGGGGGAGCGCGGAATCCTCGTGCTCCCCGGGACCGATCCGCTGCCGTTCCCGAATCATGCCGGGCGGGCCGGCTCGTTCGGGTTCGTCCTGGAGACGGCTCTCGACCCGCTCCGGCCGGCCGAGGACCTGCTGCGGCGGGTCCGCGCCCTGCGTGGGCAACCGCGCACCTACGGGAGAGCGGAAACCCTGCCCAGGTTCCTGCGCGATCAGGCCAGCCTGCAACTGCGGCAGGTGAGCGCATGACGGTCTCTCTCGCGCGCGATCCGCGCGGCGCTGCCGCGGCTTCCTACGACCTGCTCGTCGTCGGCGGCGGGTTCTACGGGGCGATGCTGACTCTGGAGGCGGCGCGCCGGGGGCTCTCGGTGCTGCTCGTGGAGCGCGACGACTTCGGCGGGGCCACCTCCTGGAACAGCCTGCGGATCGTCCATGGCGGCCTGCGCTATCTCCAGAGCCTTGACCTCGCCCGGTATCGCGAGTCGGTCGCGGAGCGCCGCTGGTTCCTCCAACACTTTCCGGACCTCGTCGAGCCGCTTCCCTGCCTGATGCCCCTCTACGACCCTCCACGCGGCGGGTGGCTTCGGCGACCGGCCGCGTTCCGCCTGGTATTCGCCCTTGACGAGGCGCTTTCACGGCGTGACAAGGGGCGGATCGTCGATGCCGCGGAGGCCGCCCGGCTCTTCCCGGCGGTGGACCGGGCGGGTCTCCTGGGAGGGGCGCTCTGGTATGACGCCGTCATGCCCGACTCCCACCGGGTCCTCGTCGAGGCTCTCCGCTGGGCGCAACGGTGCGGAGCGCGGATGCTCAACTACACCGAAGCGGTCGGCCTCCGCATGGACACGGGCAGGGTGACCGGGCTTCAAGCCGTGGACCGGGAGTCGGGAGAGAGCCTGGAGCTGCGTGGCCGGGTCGTGGTGAACTGCGCCGGCCCCTGGAGCCGCGAGCTCGCGGGCCGGTTCGACCGCGACCTGCCGGAGCTGTTCCGCCCGCTGCTCGCGTTCAACATCCTCCTGGAGCGCGAGCCGCCAGCTCCAATGGCTGTCGCGGTATCCGCACCTGGGAAAAAGGCTCAAACCTGGTTTCTGCTCCCCTGGAAGGGCAAGGTGCTGGCCGGCACTTCCTACGCCGCCTCGCCGGGAGGCTCAGGTCCGGGAGCGCCCCCGGACGAGGCCTCGGTCGAGGATTTCCTGGCCGCCCTGAACGCAGCCGTGCCCGGCTGGGACGTGCGCGCTTCCGAGATCCTGCGGGTCTGCCATGGCTGGCTGCCGGCTGAGGCGGACGGCTCCGTCGTGCCGGCCAAGCGTCCGGTCATCCATGACCATGGGAGCCATGGCGGGCCTCAGGGGCTCTTCAGCGTCTCCGGAGTGAAGCTGACCACGGCGCGGGCGGTTGCGGAGACGACGCTCGGGCGGCTTTTCGAGCACCTGCCGGCGCCGGGCTGGATCGGCCGTCCGGAGGCGGACCCGCCGCTCGCGCTCGACGACTTCCTGAACCTGGCCGCGCGCGACCGGGACGCCGCCCGTGACCACATGCGGGGGATCGTCGAGCGGCAGTCCGTGGTGCATCTCGAGGACCTGCTGCTCCGGCGCACCGACTGGGGCATCTATCCCGAGGGGGCCGTGGCGGCGCGGCTCTGCACTTCGCTGGGTTGGTCGGTGGGGCGGGCGCGGCCACCCCTGCGTGCGGCGGGCAGGGGAAGTCGGTGACCACGGCTGTCATGAGCCTTCCGATCCATGAGACACCGGATGTCGAGACCTCCTCCGAGGGATACGCGAGCCGCTTCAGCGGCGAGGTCGGCCGGTACTTTCTCGAAGTCCAGAATGCGGCTGTGCTCGATCTCCTGGCGCCCTGGCCCGGAGCTCAGGTGCTCGACGTGGGCGGCGGGCACGCCCAACTCGCGCCGGCCCTGGTGGAGCGCGGCTTCCGGGTGACGGTGGCGGGCAGCGAGGAGGTCTGCCGGCAGCGGCTGGACCGCGCCCTGCCGCCGGGATCGTTCGAGTTCCGTGCCTGCGACCTGCTCCACCTGCCCTACCCGGATCGCGCTTTCGAGGTGGTGTTCGCGCTGCGGCTGCTGGCCCACGTCGAGCGCTGGCGCGAGCTGGTCGCCGAGCTCTGCCGGGTGGCATCCCGGGCGGTGATCCTGGACTACTCGGATTCCCGCAGCTTCAACAAGCTCTACGGGCCGCTCTTCCCGTGGAAGAAGGCCGTCGAGGGGAACACGCGCACTTTTCACATCTTCAAACCGGGCGCGGTCGCGGCCGAGGCGGCCCGCCACGGTTTCGGAGGTCCGGCCGAGCGCCGCGAGTTCTTTCTACCCATGGTGGTGCACCGGGCGTTGAGGAGCGGACGCTTCTCGCGGATGAGCGAACGGGTGAGCTCGGCGCTCGGCCTGACGCGCTGGCTGGGCTCGCCCGTCGTGCTGCGTATCCAACGGGTGGAGCGGGAGGAACGGGAGACGAAATGAAGGTCCTGGTTACGGGCGGCACCGGGTTCACCGGCAAGGCCCTGGTCCGCCGCCTGATCGAGATGGGCCACCAGGTCGTGGCCCTTGATTACAAGGAAGGGCTGAAGACGCAGGAGATCCGCGACTGGGGCGCCGAGGTCATCCTGGGCAGCGTCACCGACATGGACGTCGTCCGCCGGTCGGTCGAGGGCGCCGAGGTGGTTCATCACGTGGCTGCAGCCTTTCGCGAGATGGACGTACCCGAGCGGCACTACTACGAGGTCAACGTCGAGGGCACCCGCAACGTGCTCCAGGCGGCGCTCGACGCAGGCGTGCGCAAGGTCATCTATTGCAGCACCTGCGGCGTGCACGGGAACGTCGACCATCCGCCGGCCGGCGAGGACGCCCCGATCCGGCCCGCGGACTATTACCAGCGCACCAAGTGGGAGGCCGAGCCGGTCGCGCGCGAGTTCTTCGAGCGCGGCCTCAGGACCACCATCCTCCGTCCCGCCGCCATCTACGGGCCGGGCGACCCCGAGCGCTTCTACCTGATCTTCAAGCGCGTCGCCGGAGGCACCTTCCCGATGTTCGGCAACGGCAGGACCCTCTACCACCCCCTCTACATCGACAACCTCGTCGATGCCTTCATCCTGGCGATGGAGGACGGCAGGGGAGACGGCGAGGCCTATCTCATCGCCGACGAGCAGTACATCGAGATCGAAGACTTGGTGCGCCGCGTGGCCAGGTCGCTCGGGACCGACGTCAAGATCCCTCACTACCCGGTATGGCCGGTGGTCGTTGCCGGCCACATTGTCGAGAAGGCGTGCAAGCCGTTCGGCATCAATCCGCCCATCTTCCCGCGCCGGGTCGACTGGTACCGCCAGAACCGGGCGTTCCGGATCGACAAGGCCAGGAAGGATCTGGGCTATCAGCCGGGCGTCGGCATCGATGAAGGGCTGCGCAGAACGGCGGAGTGGTACCGGCGGGAGGGTTTGTTGTAAAAAATTCCGGAATTAGGGCAGCCTCCTGCTGTTAACACACGAGACGCAAGGAGGATGATGACGCATGAGTAAGAGAGTTCTTTCGACGGTCTTCCTGGTGGGGGTTCTCGCCCTCGCGAGTGCGGCCCAGGTCGCCGCCGTCCCCTGCTATGGAACCGCCGAGGTCGCTCTGACCTCCACCGCTTCCTACAACGCGAGCTCCGGCTCTCCCAACCCCTTCGACTTCAACTTTAATGCCGCGGTCACCGCGCCCTCGGGACGCAAGTACACGGTGCCGGGATTCTTCGACGGCAACGGCGCAGGCGGCGCCATCGGCAACGTCTGGAAGGTCCGCATCTATACGGATGAGATCGGCACCTGGCGCTGGACGACCAGCAGCAACGTGCCCGGCCTCAACGGCCTCTCCGGCACGGTGGCGGTCTCCGGCAAGCTCGCCGGCGTCTTCGGCAAGGGCCCGGTGGTGGAGAACCCCGCGCGTCCGCGCACGCTGATGTACCAGGAGGGCGTCCCCGTCTTCCTCACGGGCAAGTTCCTCGACTCCGCCGCTCCGAGCCCGCTCAAGTTCAGCCACACGATGTTCTCGGAGAAGCTGACGGAGTCGAACCGCCAGGCGATGCTCTCCCGGCATCTCGGGATGAGCCTCAACAAGATCAACGTCTACTACGCCAACAAGGGGGATTACAGCAGCGTCTCGACCACCCCCTGGGTCGGCACGGCCACGTCCAACGACAAGACCCGGTTCGATCTGGCCCGCTGGCGGGTATACGACCAGTGGGTGGCCAGGATGCGGGACTCGGGCGTGGTCGCCCACATGTGGTTCTTCGCGGACGACTCCGGCTTCGGCAGCCTGCCGGACGCCGACCGCCAGCGGCTGATCAAGTACGCGATGGCCCGGCAGTCGGCCTACGTGAATACGATGTTCGTGGTCACCCTGGAGTGGCAGGAGGGCTGGTCGACCACCGAGGTGGCCAACCACGCGAGCTTTCTGCACGCGAACAACCCGTGGGCGCGCCTCGTGAGCGTACACGGCACGACGGGGAAGTTCTCCTTCCCAACCGCTTCCTGGGCCGACTACATGGACATCCAGGCGGGCAACTCGGCGAGCCACGGGACGGTCCACAAGAGCACGCTCGACCATCGGAACATGGCGGTCAAGCCGATCGTCCAGGAGGAGCACGGGCTCGGCCAGGAGGACACCGTCCATCGCCAGCGCGCCTGGGCGGCGTTCACCGGCGGCGCGGCCGGCGTAGGCACCGGCTCCTACCTGAAGCACCTGGTGACGTTCACCAAGCAGGTTGCCAACTGGCACCTCATGGACCCGGCGGACTCGCTGGTCAGGTCCGGTGCCGCCTACGGGCTCGCCCAGGCCGGCAGCGCCTACGTCTTCTATCTCTACAACGGCGGGACGGCCAGCATCGACCTGACCCAGGCCACCGGCACCCTGACGGTGCAGTGGTATGACCCGCGCACCGGCGTCTTCAAGGCGCCGTCCACGGTCACCGGCGGCGTGGCGCGCAACTTCACGGCGCCCGCCAGCGGCGACTGGGTGCTCTACATCCGCAAGTAACCGCTCCTCTCCCTTCGATCCATGACGGCCGCCGGAAGCTCCGGCGGCCGTTTCGTTTTCGTGCAAAGGCATGGATCTTGCCTTCTATCCCCTGGCAGAGTTGTTGGAGGGGAATTATGCGTCATTTGACATGTCTCTTGTTGCTGGCTTTCGCGGCAGGAACGTCCGCTTTGAATGCGACACCGCTCACTCAGGCCTACGATCTGGAAGGACCCGGCATCTCAATCGTTCAAGGAGGAGTGGGGCTGCAGGGCTGGAAGAAGGAGCCCCGCAAGATCGTCGTGGACGTTCCCGCGTCCGTCGAGCTCGCGCTGCTCTACTGGGCTGGACGCGACCACCCGTGCTCGCCGGATGCGGAGACGGGGGTCTGCGGTATTCCCACGGAGTCCGAGGAGCCGTACCGCGACCAGGTGATTCAGCTCGACGGGGTTTCCCTGACGGGTACGGTCATCGGGACGGAGCTGCAGCCGGAAACCCATCACGGGCAGGTCCTCAACATCGGGTACATGGCGGACGTCACAGATGTGGTGCGCGCCCGGGGGACGGGCAGGCTGTCCTTTGCGATCGCCGACGGAGATCCGGGCAGCAACCTGACCGACATGGACGGCGCCGGGCTGCTCGTGGTGACCAGCGATCCTGGGCTCCCTGCCGCGCGGGTGATCGTATTCCACGGCCTGGACTTCGCGTATGGAGAGGACCGCACCCCGGGCCCCACGCAGATCACCGAGGCGATCACCTTCAACCACGGCGCGGCGCGCACCGGCCGCACGGGCGCGGTGGTGCTGTTCGTGGGCGATGACGGCAGCAAGGGTCCCGACCGTGTCGACATCAGCCCCACCCATCCCAAGCTCCTCAACAGGATCGACGGCTCGGCGGGAGCGAGCTGGGATGCCGACCGCTTTCTGGTGCAGGTGCCGCTGGGCAACCTGGCCACCACCGTCCGGGTCGTTTCCGAGCCCTGGGGGAAGAACCCGGACTCGATGCTCTGGGTGATGGCCGCCATGTGGCTGCCCCTGCCGGCCCCGTCCGGCTGCACGCCTGCGTACTGGCACCGCGACCAGGAGCAATGGAAGTACCCAGGGCTGCCTCCGAGCCAGAAGCTGAGGTTCATCTTCCCGGCGACGTTGCCGTACGGGGACGTCTCGGAGACGACGCTGCGCGCCGCCTTCGTGTTCCCAGACGAGGGCGGGCTGCTCGGCGCGGTCAAGGTGCTGGTCAGAGAGGGGGGCGCGGCGATTCTCAACAGCGCCCACTTCAAGATCGAGTACCCGCTGACGCGGACGCAGGTCCTCAACCGGGTGGGGGAGGCCCTGAAGAGCGGCGACGAGGAGGTGATGCGCGCCTTCGCCGCCGAGCTGCAGGCTTGGAACAGGGCCGGTTGCCCTCTGAGATGACTACCAGTCGAGGTCTTTCTCGTAGCCGAGTCGGACCAGCATGTCCCCGGCGACTTCCTTGAAGATGCCCTTCTCCCCGTCGTGGAAGTGGTTCTTCCAATCGCCGGCGATTCCCTTGCGGTAGAAGCGCTTGCGGTCCTCCTGGCCGCGCTCGCGGCCGGCGTAGAAGCGGAAGGAGGAGCGCTCCAGGACGTCCTGGATCAGGCGGTCCTCGTGCGGGAGGTCCAGAAACCGGAAGAGCTCCCTCGCCACCGTGGGGCCGTCCGCGAGCAGCTTCTCGTAGGCGCAGGCGTAGACCCGGTCGGCGTGCTTCAGATGGGATTCCATGTCCTGCCGCCAATCCAGCGCAGCCTCCCGGAAGTCGAAGGGCTTGCCGCCGTAGTCGCGGGTGAAGAACTTGTCCGAGGTCACCACGTCGCGGCCGTCGCGGTAGATCACGATCAGCCTGGACTCGGGGAAGATCTCGCGGATCCTCTCCACCCTCTGGACGTTGCGCGGAGATTTCTCCAGCAGGTAGCGCCGCGGCTGCAGCCGGTCCTTCAGGAAGTGGAAGAAACGGTGGACGTACTCCTCGGGCGGCGCCGTGCGGCACAGCTCGCGGCGCAGCGCGGCCTGGTCAAAAAAACCCAGGTCGGGCAGGGTGGAGGGCCGCTCCTCCTTCTTGAGCGACAGCGCCGGCTTCGTGCGCTTCAGGACCGGCGCGGCCAGGTTCAGCAGGTGGTGCTTGAGGAGCGCCTTCGTCCCTCCTTCGCTCCAGGGGGTCTGGGAAAAGAGCCGGTCGGTGCGCCGCACCGGGTCCGGCTCGTTCCAGCCGATGTGGAACAGGTTGGTCTCCATCAGTCCCCGGATGTCGGGGTGCAGGCTCATCAGGTTGAGGAGCCAGGTGCTGCCGCTCTTGCGATGCCCGACGATGAAGGCGAAGCCGTCGCCGTTCTTGGTCATTCTCTCTCCCTCAGATCATAAATCCAGATCACCGGCCCCTTGCCGCCCCAGTCCGCGGGGTCGAACGCGCGCAGCAGCCGCTCGCCTTCCAGGCCGCGATAGAAGCGGACGAAGGAGGGAAAGCCCTCCCCGTGTTTCGCCCGCTTTCCGAAGTACTTGTTCCGCGCCTCGCTGTTGGTGACCACGAAGCGGACGCCCTCGGCGCGGTACTCGTCGACCGTCTTCGGCTGCCGGGTGACCAGCGGGTTGCCCATGTCGAGGTCGACTGCGTTGCCGCGCAGCTCGGCATCCGATTTCTCGCGCTGCAGCCACCAGGGATGGCCCAGCTCGACGATGTCCATCCCCTCCTCGGCCGGGTAGCGGCGGAGGAGCTGCAGCCTCTGGCCCTGGTGCCGGGTGAATGGCCCCTTCTGAATCGTCGCGAGCAGCGCCTGCTGCCGGGCCACGGAGCGGGCGTCCGGCTGGAGGAGCGGGCCGTAATCGTCCAGCAGGATGCGCTCGTCCCGCGGCAGGTTGTCGACGATCCAGCGGTAGGAGACCCCCCGGCTGTCCTGCCTGTTGAGGGCCATGTTGCGGGTGGAGGCCTCGACCGCGGTCGGGATACAGGCCAGGGCGACGAGCCCGACCGCGATGGCCTGCCGGCGAGCGAGCAGCAGGGCTCCGGGCCAGACCAGCGTCGCGAGAAGGGGATAGATCGCGTTCAGATGCCGCGGCTGCACGTGGTAGGCGGCGACCGTGATCGCGGCGACGAAATACGCCAGGATCGGGATGCCCACCAGCACGGCGTACCAGCGAGTCTCGCGCTTCGCGAGCGCCGCGCCGAGCCCGAGCAGGGCGAGAGCCGTGAGCGGCAGGCTCATCCCCTTCTGCGAACCGAGCACCTGGAAGAAGTCGAGCGCCGCCCCGCCGAGAGCTTCCGAGCTGCCGGGCTTGTACGCGATCTTGCTGTCGGCCTCGAAGAGGACCTGCTCGGGCTCGGGGAAGAGGGTGCTCTTCAAGTGCGCGAAGCTCTGCCGCGGCCAGGTGGGGTCGAGGAAGTTGTACGGCGAGGTGAGAAAGAACCCCGCCGCGAACAGGGCCGGCACCAGCGCGCCGCGCAGGAGGACTTTTCGCCAGGGGAGGCGGTGCGAAAGCCCATTCCAGAGCTCCATTACCAGGTAGGCCGGGACGAGCACGATGCCGTAGTAGTGCGTGCCCATGGCCGCGCCCGCGAGCAGCGCGGCGAGGATCAGGGGGCGCCAGCGCGGATCGTCCCGGGTACGGAGCCAGGCCAGGATGGCAACCGCGATCATCAGCCCGGCTGGCACGTCGGTCTTCATGTGTTGCGAGGAGGCGACCATGGGCGCGAGCACCGCCGCCACGAGCGCCGCGGCCAGCCCCGCCCGCTCGCTCTCGAACACCCGCCGGGCGATGCGGTACACGACCCAGACCGTGATCACGCCGCAGGCGAACACGACCAGCCGGCCGAGGAGCAGGAACGGCCCCGGCGAGGTCAGGAAGTGGGCGCCGAACTCCGCCGTCGACTCGAACCGCCCGGTCGCCAATCCGGCCAGGAAGTAGAGGCCGTAGACGAGCAGCCAGACGTACATGAACAGCCCCGGCTTGTGGAACCAGTGCGGGTTCAGGTCGCCCGTGCCCAGGGCCATCGACCGCTTCATGAAATGGAGCTCGTCCCCGAAGTAGGAGAACGGGAGGTCGTGGAACAGGCCCCAGAGGCGGATGCCGGCGGCGAGCAGCAGGATGCCGGCGA
>DASUNJ010000269.1:0-14703 GCA_036277235.1 Thermoanaerobaculia bacterium
GTTGCCCCCGCTCAACGATCTCCCAGCGCTCTACGCAAGGCCCGTACCCTGAAAACGGCCGATGGCCTACCGGCTCACAGCTTCGCTACGCTGCTGAAGGAACTGGCGACGCTCACCAAGAACCGCATCCAGCCGAAGACCCTCGCGGCTCCCGCTTTCGACACCCTCGCGCGTCCCACGCGGTTGCAGCAGAAGGCCCTCTCCCTCCTCGCCGTGCCGGTGTAGCCTCCTCCCTGTAGACAGCAGACGAGGTCGACTGCAGCGCCTAAGTCATTTTTTATCTGAAACTTACGCCTTGCAATCGAAAAGAACTTCGGCTTAGCGGAGGTGTAAACGCCCTCGCTTCTCTTACTTCTGCCTCAATCTCTTTGCGCGTCAACTTTGAGCGAACTAGTTGCTCCTTGTGCTTGCACTGGACGCCGGCCCATTCGTTTCCCTGATCAGGACGGCCATATATGTCGACACCCTTTTGGGCTTGCCCGTGACGGCCGTTCTTCTGGGTATTAGGGTCGTTCCAAAGATGGCGCCAAAGGTCGCAGCACAGATCTTCAAAGACCTGCCAGTGCTCGACTATAGGCAACGAAAGCGCCGGGGAAATTGCCATCAGGTTTCCTCCCGAAGACCAGCGGGTCCTCAGTCGGCGGGGCAGCTCCGCCACTCTCTTGCACCCCCGAGGTGAGGGAGCCTCTCCTCCAACCGCATCCTACCACCGCCCCCTCCCCCCTCTTCCCGCCCCCTGAACCGCCAAAAAAGACAGCCGGCCGATGGGGGCATCTCCAGCCCTGCCGTCCGCTGGTCGGCGCCTCCGTCGGCCGGTTCTTCGACCTCGGTCCCTCGCCTACCGCCAGCCCAATCCCAGTGCGGCCCCTGTGCGGCCCCAGCCTCTGGGCAATGCCACGGGCCAGCCACCGAAACGCTCTAAGTATCTGTGCTGGAGTGAGTTAGGAATGCCCAGGACCGGAATCGAACCAGTGACACCGTGATTTTCAGACACGAGCCGATCATGGTTCTGCCTTGCACGGCGGGTGTGAAGTGCGTTTGCGCTGTCAAGGCGCTAGGTGATCAGCGTCTTCAGCTTCGCCTACATCCGAGCTTCCAGGGCGAGAAGATGGCCTCCTCGTGGCGACGCTTCTTCCGAGGGTGGCGAGAATGGCCGGCGTTCCGCCGATTTCGCCGGACATGCCGGCGGGACGCCATCGCTCCCAGCAGGCAAAGCTTGAGATCGCCAGGTAGAAAGACACAGTCGGCCGGCTCCGGGCTCTGCACCTCGCTCCATGGAAGGGGATGTCGGGTCACGAGAGGTGGGAGGGGAAAAGAATGGAGGGCGTGAGCCCTCGTCCCGGCCTCCCCCCGGAGCCGACCGGCCCTCTCCGTCGGGAGAGGAGCACACGGCTTCCCTGGAGGCCGGGTTCCCTTCTTTGGGCGGACGACGGCGTCCTTGGACCCGGAGGCCGGCCGTCCTCTTCAATTTTCAAAGAACTCTATGCTCCTGCCCGACTATTGATGCTGCCAAGTAATCAAGAGTAGTATGATGAGGTAGTGATGTCAATCGAAGCTTGGATGGCGAGTCTACGACTTCATCTCTGAGGTTGGAGCGCCGGTTGAGGCGCTCGGGCATTGCGCGAGCCGCTTTTCTCGTGCGCGAGCCGCTCATGTCGTGTGCGAGCTGCTCGGGGACCGCACGAGCCGTTTTTCTTGAGCGCGAGCCGCTCGCGCATTGCATGAGTCGCTCGATCTCCTGCGCGAGACGTTCGTGCATTGCACGAGCTGCTGATCTCGTGCACGAGGCGCTCGCGCACAGCCCGAAAACGCTGAGCTCGTATCCGAGGCGCTCGCGTATAGCCCGAGGCGCTTGCGCCGAGATGGACCTGAATCCTCCGTTATAGATCTTATGTTGACTCGAAGAAGACACTATGTATATAGTAGGAGCAATCAAGGTGCAGGAGAAGCGAGATTCGTCTTGCTTCGCATCTGGCGCCTCCGGCGGAGGCCGGGCGGCGGGTTCTTTGACATTCGATGGACCCATGAGGTTCGGCGGGCCCGAGGGGCCGGGCCCGCCGCTCATGGGATTCGTGCGGGCTCAGCTCGACCGGAGCGCTGCTGCCACGGCTTCCACGGCCGGCGGGCTGACGATCGCCCAGTGGCTGCCCGGGAGCCGGCGGAGCTCTACCCCGCCGGCCGCGAGGGCTCCCCAGCCGAGCGTCGGGTCGGCGGGATCGTCGAAGTGGGAGCCGTCTGCCCGGAAGAGCTGGAGGCGGCCAGGATAGGGGTGCGCGGCGTAGCACTCGATCCGTCTCAGATTGGCCCGGAAAATTTCGAAGCGGCGGGCGGCCGCCGTGAAGTCTAAGCCCTCGGGCAATAGACCGAGCTCCTGCACCCGCGCGAAAGCCTCGGGCAGGGGCGTGTCGGCGGAGAGGCTCCCGAGCTCCTCGGGGAGGGGCTTGCCCTGGAGCCCGGCGAGGTCGCGGGCGAACCAGGCGCGGAGGGTCCCCTCGTCCACGGCCTCTCCCCGGCCGGGAGCGGGGACGTCCAGCACCGCGAGCTGCTCAACCTGCCCGCCTAGCTGACGCGCCATTTCAAAGGCCACCACGCCGCCCATGGACCAGCCGCCCAGGCGGTAGGGCCCCTCGGGCTGCACGGCGCGCAGGGCTTCCAGGTAGGCCGCGGCCATCTCTTCGAGCGTTGCGTCCGTCTCCAAAGATTGCAGGCCGTAGACGGGTTGATCGGGTCCCAGGACGCGGGTCAGCTCGGTGTAGCAGAAGACGCTGCCGCCGACCGGATGGACCAGGAAGAGCGGGCGCTGCGTGCCGCTGCTGCGCAGGGCCACCAAGGGCGTGTCGGACACGGGTTCGCGCTCGATCGCCGCGGCGAGGTGCGCGATCGTCGGTCCGGCGAAGAGGCTCGCGAGCGGCAGGTCGCGGCCGAGCTGGCGGCGGATGCGGGCCAACAACCGCACGGCCAGCAGCGAATGGCCGCCGAGGTCGAAGAAGTTGTCGTGTACGCCCACGCGCTCGACGCCCATCACCTGGCGCCAGATCGCGGCGATCTCCTCTTCGAGCGGCGTACGCGGCGGCACGGAGCCGGCTTCCTCCCCCGCCGGGGTCTCCAGATCGGGCAGCCCACGCCGGTCGATCTTGCCGCTCGGGGTGAGGGGCAGCGCCTCCAGGAAATGGAAGGCCGAGGGCACCATGTAGTCCGGGAGCCGCTCGCGCACGGCGGATCGCAGCTCGCCGATCGTGACCGTCCCTTGAGTGGCCACGTACGCCACCAGCCGCCGGGCGGAGGTGCCCGGATCCTGCCGCGCGACGACGGCGGCCTCGCGCACCGCGGGGTGGGCGGCGAGCACCGCCTCGATCTCCCCAGGCTCCACGCGGAAGCCGCGGATCTTGAGCTGCTGGTCGGTGCGGCCCAGGAACTCCAGGTTGCCGTCCCGGTGCCAGCGGGCGAGGTCGCCGGTGCGATAGAGGCGCTCGCCGCCCGCGAACGGGTCGGGCACGAAGCGCTCGGCGGTGAGGTCCGGCCGGGAGAGATAACCCCGGGCCAGGCAGTCGCCGCCGATGCACAGCTCCCCCGGCACGCCGGCCGGCGCCAGGCCAAACGCCGCATCGAGCAGGAGGACGCGGGTGTTGGCCACCGGGACCCCGATCGACGGAAGCGCGGGCCAGGTCCGTGCCGGTCCGGGGAGGGCGTAGGCGGTCGCCACGTGGGTCTCCGAGGGGCCGTACTGGTTGAACAGCCGGCAATCCGGAAGCCGGGTGAACAGCTCGGCCACCGCCGGCGTGATCTGGAGCTGCTCGCCGGCGGTGACGACCTCGCGCAGCGCCCCGGGCCAGACATCTCGCTCGGCGGCGATCTCGGCGAGCTGCTGCAGGGCCACGAACGGCAGGAACAGGCGCTCGATCTCCTGGCTGCGCAGCGCGTCGAGCAGCGCCGACGGATCCAGCCGCAGCTCCTCGGAGATGAGCACCAGCGTCCCGCCCGCCGCCCAGGTCGAGAACAGCTCCTGGCAGGACACGTCGAAGGAAAGCGAGGCGAACTGCAGGGTCCTGGCCCCGGGGCCGAGCACCGAATTCCGGAGCTGCCAGGCGACCAGGTTGACGAGCGGGCGATGCGGCATGGCCACGCCCTTGGGCACGCCCGTGGAGCCCGAGGTGAAGATCACGTAGGCGAGGTTGTCGGGGCTGACGGCGACCGGCAGGAAGGAACCCGTTCCCTCGTCCCCGTCGAGGCAGATCACCTCGAAATCTCCAGGCGGGATCGAGTCCCGGAGCCCCTCCTCCGTCAATAAGACGCGCGGGCGGGCGATCGCCAGCATCATCTCCAACCGTTCGCGGGGATAGGAGGGATCGACCGGCACGTAGGCGCCGCCGGCTCCCAGGGCGGCGAGAACGGCGACCGCCATGGCCGGCGAGCGGCGGAGACAGACGGCGACCGGCACGTCGGGGCCCACGCCCAGATCCCGCAGGCGGCGGGCCAGGTTCCCGGCCCGGCCGGCCAGCTCCCCGTAGGTGAGACGCTCCCGACCCTGCCAATCCATGAGTGCCACGGCGTCGGGCGTGCGCTCCACCTGCGCCGCGAAGAGATGGTGCAGGCAGGCGGCGCGCGAGTAGTCCGCGGCGGAGTCGTTCCATTCGCGCAGCACCTGCCAGCGCTCGGCGGGCGCCAGGAGCGGCAGAGCCGAGAGGCGGCTATCCGGGTCGGCCAGCACGCCCTGGAGCTGACGCACGAAATGGTCGGCCAGCCGGGCGACGGTCGCCCGGTCGAACAGGTCGGTGTTGTACTCGAAGTAGCCGATGAGCTCCGGCTCGGCCTCCCAGAAGTGGAGGGAGAGGTCGAACTTCGCGGTGCCGCCGCCCGTCACCAGCGGCGAGAGCTTCAATCCCGAGACGGAGAGCTCCGGCATGGGGGCGTTCTGGAGCAGGAACATCACCTGGAAGAGCGGGTTGTGCGAGAGCTGGCGCTCGGGGTCGATCTCCTGGACCAGCGTCTCGAACGGCAGGTCCTGGTGCGCGTAGGCGGCGGCCGCCACCCCCCGCACCCGCGCCAGCAGCTCGCGGAAGGACGGGTCGCCGCTCACGTCCGTGCGCAGCACCAGGGTGTTGACGAAGAAGCCGATCAGCCCTTCGATCTCCACCCGGCCGCGGTTGGCGACGGGCGAGCCCACCGCCAGATCGTCCTGCCGGGTGTGGCGGCGCAGCAGCGCGAAGAACGCGGCGAGCAGGGTCATGAACGGGGTCGCCCCGGCGCGCCGGGACAGCTCTCGGACGGCGGCCGTGGTGCCGGACGGCAGAACGACGGGCAAGGTCGAGCCGCGGAAGGTCTGTACGCGGGGGCGCGGCCGGTCGGTCGGCAGCTCGATGAGCGGCGGCAGGCCCGCGAGCTGCCGTTTCCAGTAGGACAGAAGATCGTCGAGGCCTGGGCCGGAGAGGAGCTGCCGCTGCCAGACGGCGAAGTCGGCGTACTGCACGGGCAAAGCCGGCAGCGGAGACGGACGACGGCGCGAGAAGACGCCATAGAGCCCTCCCAGCTCGCGCGCCAGCACGCCCAGCGACCAGCCGTCGCAGACGATGTGGTGCATGGCGAGGATGAGAGCGTGCTCGTCCTCGCGGGTCGCGTAGAGGAGCCCGCGCAGGAGCGGCCCCCGCGCGAGGTCGAAGGGCCGGCGGGCCTCGGACTGCACGAGGCGCGGCAGCTCGGATTCTCTGGCGGCGGGCGGCAGCCCGCGGAGGTCGACAAGCGGCAGGGGCAGTCCGGCTGGAGGTCCAACGACCTGGATGGCCTCCTCGTCCCCCTCGCTGGCCAGGGAGAAGGTGGTGCGCAGCGCCTCATGGCGCATCCGGATCTCGGAGAGGGCCGCGGCGAGAGCCGGGGCGTCGAGCCGTCCGGTCAGGCGCAGGGGGAAGGCCATGTTGTACCAGGGGCTGCCGGGCTCGAGCTGGTCGAGGAACCAGAGCCGTTGCTGGGCGAAGGAGAGCGGGAACGGCCTGCCGTCTCGCGGCTGCGTCTGGATCGGCTCCATCACCGGCGCTGCTGCCTCAGCCGCCCGCTCGCGGGCCAGCCGCAGCTCGATCAGCCGGCGCTGCTTGGGCGACAGGGTTTCCAGACGCTGCGCGAGCTTGCCCCCGTCACTCAACGGCCTCTCCTTCAATCCAGAGCGCCGCCGCCACGGCTTCGACAGCCGGCGAGCGCACGATCGCCCAATGGTTGCCCGGTAGCTCCCGGAGCCCGACTCCGCCGGCCGCGAGAGCGGCCCAGCCGAGCGTCGGGTCTGCCGGATCGACGAAGTGGGAGCCGGCGGCGCGGAAGAGCTGGATGCGGCCCGGATAGGGCTGCGCGGTGTAGCGCTCGAGCCGCCGCAGGTTGCCCCGGAAGACCTCGAACCGGCGGGCCGCCGCCGCGAAGTCGAGCGCGGCGGGCAGCAGGCCCAGCTCCTGTGCCCGCGCGAAAGCCTCGGGCAGCGGCGCATCGGCGGAGAGATTCTCCATCTCCTGCGGGAGAGGCTTGCCGAGGAGCCCCGCGAGGTCGCGGGCGAACCAGGCGCGGAGAGTCTCCTCGTCGATGGCGTCCCCGGAATGGCCGGGGGCAAAGACGTCCAGCACCGCGAGCTGCTCGACCTCCTCGCCGCGAGCAGCGAGCTGGCGGGCCATCTCGAAGGCCACCACGCCGCCCATCGACCAGCCGCCCAGGCGGTAGGGTCCCTCCGGTTGCACGGCGCGCAGAGCGACGAGGTAGCTCTCTGCCATCTCCTCCACGCTCGCGGGAGCCGCGCCCGCCTCTTCAGGAGACTGCAGACCGTAGACCGGCTGATCGGGCCCCAGGGCGCGGGCCAGCTCCGTGTAGCAGAAGACGCTGCCTCCGACCGGATGGACGAGGAAGAACGGCCGGCGGGAGCCACCGGTCTGCAGCGAGACGAGGGCGCCGCCGTGAGCAGCAGCGGCCCCCTCTCCGAGGAGCGCCGCCAGCAGGGCGATCGTCGGGGCGCGGAAGATCGTCGCGAGCGGCAGGTCGCGGCCGAGCGCGGATCGGAGGCCGGCGAACAGGCGCACGGCGAGGAGCGAGTGCCCGCCAAGCTCGAAGAAGTTGTCGTGTACCCCGATGCGGTCGACCTCGAGCACCTCCGACCAGATCACCGCCAGCGCCTCCTCCGTCGACGTGCGCGGAGCGGCGTAGGCCGCGCCAACCCGCGGCCGGGCCGTGTCCGGGGGGATCAGGGCCAGGCGGTCGACCTTGCGGTTGGGGGTGAGCGGCAGGAAGTCGAGCAGGGAGAAGACCGAGGGCACCATGTGATCGGGAAGCCGCTCCCCCAGGAAGGCGCGCAGGTGCGGCACCAGCCGGCGCGCGAACTGCCCCTGCAACGGATTGTTGGCGTAGGAGGCCCAGGGCCGGTGGACGCTCCGCGCCCGCTCCGCCGGCTGCGCGGATACGGCCTCCCCGTCCTGGTGGGAGAAACGGACCTCGTAGCTGCCGGAGGCGGCCGAATCCGTCCACCGAACCTCCACCGTGTAGCCCAGCTCCTCGCCCAGGCTCCAGAAGTCCTCCGGCTCGATCCCCCACGCTGCAGATGCTCCGGACGGGCGCAATTCGCCGGGCTCGTCCATCCGGCGCACGTCTTCCACCGCTACCTGTACCCGCGCGTTGGGGACGTCATACAGCGTGAGGTCGGGCGGCTGCTCGTCGACGAGCATCCGCCGCACGGATTCGAGCGACAGGCTCCGCTCGGCCCAGCCGAGGCGGATCGTGGCCGGCGACGGTGGTTGTTCTCGCTCGGAGCCGCTCTCCCCGTGCAGCCGGAGCACGGCGTCGCAACGGAAGCGGACCAGCTCGTTGTCCTGCCGGCCGCGCTTGAGCCAGACGTCTGCACGCGCGACCTCGGGCAAGGATTTGGCGAGCGCGCCGAAGAACGCCGGATCGAGGACCAGCTCCTCCTCTCCCTGGACCCGCCGCCGCACCTGCCGGGCCAGATCGTCGAGCGGCAGGTTCGGGGCCTGGTGAAGCTCGATCGAAGCCGCGAAGGCGCCCAGGAGGGGCAGGCTGCGCACGTCGCCCACGAACACCGCGCCGCCGGGCGCCGTGGCCCGCACCGCGCCGGCGAGCACCCGGCGCAGGTACTCGACGTCGGGGAAGTACTGCACGACCGAGTTGAGGATGACGAGGTCGAACGAGCCCGGCTCCACCCCCGAGAAGTCGTCCGCCGTGCGCTGCGCGACCGATACCCCCGTCAGCGGCCGGCCCGCCGCCGCCAGCTCCGCGAGCTGCGCCTCGACGTAGCGGACCGCCGCGGCGGAAAAGTCGCGGCCTTCGTAGCACACTGCGTGCGGAGCGAGCCGGAAGAGCATCAGGCCGGTGCCGCAGCCGATCTCCATGATTCTGGGTGGATGTGCGGGCAGCTCCGCGGCCAGCGCCAGGATGCGCTCGATGGTCGAGTCGACCCAGGAAGCCATCTCCGCGGCCGGGATCGGCTCGCCCGTGTAGCTGCTGTTCCAGCCGGCGATGTTGAACGTGGAGTCGTCGCCGGCGACTCGTTCCGCTGGATCGGCGTAGGTGTGCTCGTAGAGCGCCTGCCACTGGGCGACGTGCTCCTCCCGCCAGGCTGCGATCTCCTCGCCCTCCCCGCCGATCCCCTCCGGGTCTTCGCCCTGGACGACATAGGCAGCCAGGCGCTGCTCGCCGCTCGGGCCGGCACCGGCCGTGACGACCGCCTCGCGCACCGCCGGATGGGCATGGAGGGCGGCCTCGATCTCCCCGAGCTCGATGCGGAAGCCCCGGATCTTGACCTGATGATCGATCCTGCCCAGGTAGACGAGGTTGCCGTCGGGCAGCCAGCGCGCCAGGTCGCCGGTGTGGTAGAGGCGCCCCCCCGGCTCCCCCCGCTCGATACAGAAGGGGTCGGGGATGAACCTTTCCGCCGTCAGCTCGGGACGGCCGAGATACCCGCGAGCCAGGCCGTCGCCGGCCAGGCAGAGCTCTCCGGGCACGCCCAGGGGAACCAGATGGAGCTGGCGGTCGAGCAGGTGGGCGCGCGTCCCCGGCAGCGGCCGGCCGATCGCGGGCTCCTCGGCGCTCCCTCGTCCGGCGAGCGCGAAAGTCGAATAGGTCGTGTCCTCCGAGGGTCCGTAGAGGTCGTAGAGGCGCTCGACCCCGGGCTCGGCATAGACCCGGTCCGCCAGGGCGCGCGAGAGCGGCTCGCCGGCCAGGTTCACCGTGTGCACCGAGAGCGGCAGGACCCCCAGCCGGACCAGCTCGGAGATCGCCGAGGGCACGGTGTTGACGAGCGTCACCTCGGCGGCTGCCGGCAGCTCGGCCAGCGCGAGCACGTCCTCGGCCAGGATGACCTTGCCGCCCCACGAGAGGGGTGCGAACAGCTCGAAGATCGACAGGTCGAAGCAGATCGAGGTCGAGAACAGGACTCCCTCCAGCTCCGGCTGTGTGAAGGCCTCGCGCGCCCAGTGGAGGAAGAGCAGGGCGCTCCGGTGCTCGATGGCGACCCCCTTGGGGCGGCCGGTCGAGCCGGAGGTGTAGATCACGTAGGCGAGCCCGGCAGGGCCGGAAATCGTCGGCGGCGTCTTCGGGAGCGCGGCGATCTCCGGCCTCTCGGCGGCCGGGCAGATCCGCCGGGCGCCGCCGCCGATCGCGCCCGTCGCATCACGGGCATCCACGATCAGCACCGGCGCGCGGGAGTCCTCGAGGATGAAGGCGAGGCGCTCGGCGGGGTACTCGGGATCGAGCGGCACGTAGGCGCCGCCGGCCTTCAACGTCGCGAGGATCGCCACCACCAGGTCGGCCGAGCGCCGCATCGCGATGCCCACCAGGCTCTCCGGACCGACCCCGAGACCGGCCAGGCGATGGGCGAGCTGGTTCGCCCGGCCGTCGAGCTCGCGGTAGGTCAGCCGCTCTTCTCCGGCCACCAGGGCGATGGCGTCCGGCGTGCGCGCCGCCTGCGCCTCGAAGGGGTGCTGGAGGCGCGTGAGCCCGGGATCGACGGGGAACGCCGGCTCCGTACCGCCGGTCTCGCTGAGCAGCCACTGCCTCTCCGCCGGGCCGAGGAGCGGCAGCTCCGAGATCCGGCGATCGGGGCCGGCGAGCACCCCTTCCAGGAGGCGCACGAAGTGATCCGCGAAGCGTACGATCGTCGCCGGGTCGAAGAGGTCGGTGTTGTACTCGAAGTGGCCGGCAAGCTCGGAGCCGCCCTCCCAGAGATAAAGGGAGAGGTCGAACTTCGACGTGCCGATGCGAGCCGCCAGCGGAGCGAGCGTCAGCCCGGAAAGGTCGAGGGCCGGCACCGGCGCGTTCTGCAGTACGAACAGCACCTGGAAGAGAGGCGCGTGCGAGAGCTCCCGCTCGGGCTCCAGCTCCTCGACCAGCTTTTCGAACGGCAGGTCCTGGTGAACGTAGGCGCCCATCGCCAGCGACTTCACGCGCGCCAGCAGATCGCGGAAGCCGGGATCTCCGGAGAGGTCGCCGCGCAGCACCAGGGTGTTGACGAAGAAGCCGATCAGCCCCTCGAGCTCCGCCCGGCCGCGGTTGGCGATCGGCGAGCCGACGGCGAGGTCGCTCTGCCCGGTGTAGCGGTGGAGCAAGGCCAGGAAAGCGGCGAGAAGGGTCATGAACGGCGTGGCCCCCTCGCGCATGGAAAGCGCCTGGACCCCCGCCGTCGAGCCCGGGGGCACGGTGAACGGCAGGTTCGCGCCGCGGAAGGTCTGGACCGCCGGCCGCGGCCGGTCGGTAGGCAGCTCGACGAGCGGCGGCATCCCCGCGAGCTGCCGCGTCCAGTAGGCGAGGAGATCCGCCAGCGCCGGGCCCGCGAGGAGCCCGCGCTGCCAGACGGCGAAGTCCGCGTACTGGACCGGCAGCGCGGCGAGCGGCGATGGCAGGCCGTGCGAAAAGGCCTCGTAGAGCGCCGCGACCTCCTTGACCAGGACGCCGAGAGACCAGCCGTCCGAGACGATGTGGTGCATGCAGAGGAGGAATGCGTGGTCGGTTTTGCCCATCGAGTAGAGGACGGCGCGCAGGAGCGGCCCGCGCGCCAGGTCGAACGGGCGCCGGGCTTCGGCGGCGAGGAGGCGCAGGAGCTCGGCCTCGCGCTCGGCGGGCGGGAGGCCGCCCAGATCGACTCCGCGCAGCGGCAGCCCGGCCGGCGGGCCGACGACCTGGGCCGCGCTCCCGTCGCCGGCCAGGGCGAAGGTGGTGCGCAGCGCCTCGTGGCGCCGCTCGATCTCATCGAGAACCGCGGCGAGCGCCGAGGTGTCCAGCCGCCCGGTCAGACGCAGGGGGACGACCATGTTGTACCAGGGGCTGCCGGGCTCGAGCTGGTCGAGGAACCAGAGCCTCTGCTGGGCAAAGGAGAGCGGGAACGGGCGGCCGTCACGCGGCTGATTTGGGATGGAGGCCGGAATGGCGCCGCCCGGCGGCTCCTCCTTGCGCTCGCGGGCCAGCCGCAGCTCCAGCAGCCGGCGCTGCTTGGGCGGCAGCGCTGCGAGACGCCACGCGAGGTCGTCCGCATCGCTCATGCCGCGGCCTCGCCCGTTTCGCCCAGCACGTCGGGCAGCTCGGTCTCGACGTTGCGCACGGGCCGATAGGCGTAGACCACGGCCACCGAGAGCAGCGTGAGCACGCCGAACATCATGAACATCAGGCCCTCGCCGCGCCCCTGCCCGACGCCGAGGACGCGCCCGACGCTGTCCGCGAGCGCTCCGCCGGGCATCAGGAGCGGCCTGAAGACGCGGTCAGCGAGCGGCCCGGCCGAGGCGCCGGCGAGGGGGAACGCGACGCCGGCGATCATGCGCCGGATGGCGAACACGCGGCCCAGGATGTCCTGCGGCACCTTGCTCTGCCAGATCGCCTCGCTGGAGCCGCGGATGATCGGAAAGGCGAACAGCGCGACGGCCATGGCCGATGCGATCAGCAGGGCGTTGGGTCGCAGGCCGCCCAGCAGCAGCGTCGCTCCCTGGACCACCGTGAAGCCCAGAATGATCGGGATGCGCCGCAGCGAGCGTCCGCCGCCCCCACCCCCCCAAATACCGAGGGCGATCCCGCCGAGCAGGGCGCCGGCCGCGCCGGTGGTCAGGATCGCCCCCAGCGTCTTGGCCGTGCCGAAGGAGAGCACCAGCGGCGTGATCAGGATCTGGACCACCGACAGGCAGTAGTTGGCGAAGGCGAAGAACAGCAGCAGCCCCAGCAGGCCCGGCCGCTTGCGGATGAAGGTCCAGCCGTAGAACGACTCGTAGAGGAGCGATCCCCGGCCCTCCTGTCCCTCGGCGGAGCGCCGGGGCTGCGGGATCCGGGTGACGAGCAGCGTGACCGCGGCGAACAGGAACGAAAGGCAGTCGATGAAGATGACGCCTCCCACCCCGATCACGTCCATCAGCACCGCGGCGAGGATCGGAGAGGCGATCTGCCCCGCCGCCGGCCCGATCTGGGCCATGCCGTTGGCGCGGACGAGCTGGCTGCGGGGGACGAGCAGCGGCGTGGTCGCCGCGAAGGCCGGGAGCTGGAAGACGTTGAAACACCGGCTCGCGCAGACCAGCACGTAGACGTGCCACATCTCCAGCACGCCGGCCCAGTAGAGCGCGGCCATGATCAGCGTGCAGGCGCCGGCGCCCAGGTTGTTGAGCAGCAGCACCGAGCGCCGGCCCCAGCGGTCGATCAGGGCGCCGGCGACCGGCGACAGCAGCAGGTTCGGCAGGGTGGCGAAGAGGGTGATCAGCGACAGGGCGGTGGCCGATCCGGTCTCCCGGTACACCCATACGCCCAGGGCGAAGCCGGACAGGCCCGAGCCCAGGTTCGACACGACCTGCCCGCTCCAGAGCACCAGGAAGTCGCGCATTCCGCGCGGCCGGTCCGGGCTCGTCACCCAGCCTCCTCTTCCTCGGCGGCGAGGAGGGCGTCCAGCTCCTCTTCGGACAGCCCCTCCACCTCCTCCAGCAGGCGCGAGAGCTGTTCGGATTCCCCACCGCCGCCGGCCGGCGGGGAAAGCGACGCGGCCAGTCCGGCCACCGTCGGGTCCTCGAAGAAGCGGGCGATCGTGAATTCGGCCTGGAAGGTGGCGCGCAGCCGCGAAGCGATCTGGGTGGCCATCAGCGAATGCCCCCCCAGCTCGAAGAAGTTGTCGTGGGCGCCGATCCCCTGGATGCCGAGGAACTCCTCCCAGATGCCGGCGACGGTCAGCTCGGTCTCGCTTTCGGGAGCGACGAAGGCGGTGCTCAGCGCCGGCCGGCCGTGGGAGGCCGCGAGGCTGGGGGTGTCGGCCGTCTCCGCGGATGCGGCGGAACGGCGCCGCTCGAGCAGCGGCGCGAGGTCGCGCGTCGAGACCACGACCCGCGGCAGGCCGCTGGCGAGGACGCGGTCGAACACCTCCAGGGCCTCGGCGGTCGTCATGCCGTGCTTCAGGCTCTCGCGCCGCACCTCCTCCAGATCAGGCGGCAGCTCGCTCTCCGCCGCCTGGCCGGTCTCGCTCCATGTGTCCCAGTCGATGGCAACCGTTGCCGTCCGTTCGAGAGCGAAGGCGTCGAGGAAGGCGCTGGCAGCGCAGAAGTCCACCCGTCCGAAGCCGCCGAGCACCGAGTTGATCGCCGAGCAGAGAACGAAGAAATCGAGCGGCGGCTCATCCGCGAGTACCGCGGCAAGAGCGCGGGTGCCCGCGACCTTGGGGGATAGCACCTCCTCGGCCGCGGCAGGCGTCTTCAACTGGATCATGCCGCCGCTGGCCACGCCCGCGGCGTGGATCACGCCGCTCAGCGGCACGCCGAAGCGCTGCCGCGCCTCTGCGATCACGGCGCGCAGGGCCTCGGGATCGCGCACGTCGGCGCTCGCAGCCAGCACCTCCGAGCCCAGCTCCTCGATGGCCAGGAGCCGGGCGAGCCGGTTCTCCCGCACGGGAGAGCGGCCGATCAGGACCAGCCGGACGTTCGCGGCGCGCGCCAAGTGCTCGGCCAGGGCGAGCCCCACGCCGCCGAGCCCGCCGGTGATCAGGTAGACGCCCCCGGGCCGGACCAGGCTACCGGCCGCCGGCAGTTTCACCGCCTCGAAGCCCTGCACCCAGCGGCGGGCACCACGCCAGGCCACGGCGAAGTCGGACGCAGGCGGAGGATCGGCGAGAGCGGAAACCAGATCGGCGGCGAGCGCATCGACCCTCGTCGAATCCTCGATGTCGATCGCGCGGCAGGAGACATTCTCCATCTCCTGCGGAATGACCCGGACGGGACCCAGGACGAGCGCCTTCTCCGGCTCGATCCGTTCGCCGCCGGTAACCGACTGGACGCCGGTGGTGACGACCTCGATCCTCATCGGCTTCGGCACTCCGCGGTCCGCGAGCGCTCCGGCCAGGGCGAGGAGGGAGTGGAATCCGGGTTCGAGGTGGACGATGCAGTCGGGGACCTCGCCTCGCAGCAGGGCATCGTAGTCGCTCCGCTCACGGGCGACGGCTACCGCCGTGACTTGCTGCCCCATCTCGCGCAGTCGCTCGGCGAGCCGCTCGCCCATGTCGCCGATGCCGTCCTGGTCCAGGAGCAGCAGCCAGGAGGCGGCAGGCGGCGCTTCGGGAAGCCGGGGCGGCGACGATTGGCGCCAGGAGGGGACGTAGAACCAGTCGCCGACATCCGGCCGCTTGGCCAGAGCGGCCCGGCGCTGCATGTCCTCGAAAGCCTGGCGCCGGGGCTCCACGCAGTAGAGCTGGCGCTCGAACGGATAGGTGGGCAGGCGCAACCG
>DASUNJ010000270.1:0-11145 GCA_036277235.1 Thermoanaerobaculia bacterium
CCGGAGCGAGGATGGCGTCTGGCACAGCGCTGCCCTTGAAGGCCATCAACGCTTGGTTTTTTCTGCGTCCTTCTCCTCGGACGGCGCGCGCATTGTCACCGCGTCGTTTGACACAACCGCCCGGGTGTGGAGTCGAGGCGAAAATGGAAACTGGCACAGCGTCGCCTTGAAGGGCCATCGCGGGGAGGTTTTTTCTGCGTCCTTCTCCCCAGACGGCGCCAGCATCGTGACTGGGTCGATTGACAGCACCGCCAGAGTTTGGAACCGAGGCAACGACGGTACCTGGTACAGCGTCGCCCTAGAATGCGGTCAAGACATGGTCACTTCGGCGTCCTTCTCCCCAGACGGTGCGCGCATCATCACCGCGTCGGATGACGGTGGTACCGCTCGGGTGTGGAGCCGAGGCAAAAACGGAAACTGGCACAGCGTCGCCTTGCTAGGCGGTAAGGTTCGCTCGGCGTTATTCTCCTCCGACGGCGCTCGCATCGTTACCACTTCGGATGACAACGCTGCCCGAGTGTGGAGCAGAAGCGAGGATGGCGCCTGGGCAAGCGTCACGCTGGAAGGACATGAAGGCCCGGTAAGCTCTGCGTCCTTTTCTCTGGATGCGGCGCGCATTGCCACCGCGTCGGATGACGGCACCGCGCGGGTGTGGAGCCGGGGCGAGGACGGCACTTGGGCTAGCATCGCCCTGAAAGGCCATCAAGACGCAGTTAACTCGGCGGCCTTCTCCTCGGACGGCTCGCGCATCATCACCGCGTCTAGCGACAAAACTGCCCGGGTGTGGAGCCAAGGCGAGGGCGGCACTTGGGCTAGCGTCACCCTGAAAGGCCATCAAGACGCAGTTCGCTACGCGGCTTTCTCTTCTGACGGCGTACGCATTATCACCGTGTCGGATACCTCCCGGGTGTGGAGCCGAGGCGAGGATGGTGCCTGGGCCAGCATCGCCCTGAAAGGCCATCAAGACGCAGTTAACTCGGCGTCCTTTTCCTCGGACGGCGCCCGCATCGTCACTGCGTCGTGGGACAAAACCGCGCGGGTCTGGGGTCGAAGCGAGGACGGCGCCTGGACCAGCGTCGCCCTGGAAGGACATCACGGTTTGGTCTACTCGGCGTCCTTCTCCTCGGACGGTGCCCGCATCGTCACCGCGTCGAGCGACAAAACCGTCGGGGTGTGGAGCCGAGGAGAGGGTGGCGCCTGGACCGGTGTCGCTCTGGAAGGACATCAAGACGCAGTTAAGTCGGCGTCCTTCTCCTCGGACGGCGCGCACATCATCTCCGCGTCGGATGACCGCACTGCCCGGGTGTGGAGCCGAGGCGAGGACGGCGCTTGGGCTAGCGTCGCCCTAAAAGGCTACCAAAACGCAGTTAACTCGGCGTCCTTTTCCTCGGACAGCGCGCACATCATCACCGCGTCGGACGACAACACCGTCCGAGTCTGGAGCCGAGGTGAGGACGGCGCTTGGGCCGGCGTTACCCAGAAAGACTTTCAAGGCACAGTTCTCTCGGCGTCCTTCTCCTCGGACGGCGTACACATCATCACCGCGTCCGGGGACAGTACCGCCTGGGCATGGAATCAAGGCAAAGACGGCACCTGGACCCGCGTTGCCCTGGAAGGGCATCAAGACGTGGTCTCATCGGCGTCATTCTCTCCGGACGGCTCCCGCATCGTCACGGCGTCGTATGACGGCACCGCCCGTGTTTGGAGTCAAGGCGAGAACAGCGGCTGGACGAGTATTGCCCTGGAAGGAAACCAAGGTAGTAGTGTCCTATCAGTGGCCTTCTCCCCGGACGGCATCCGCATCGTCACGGCGTCGTGGAACGGCACCGTCCGCGTGTGGAACGTTCGTTGGCTGATGGGGCCGGGCGATTGGGCGAAGGCCGAACCGCTCTCGCTGCCCGAGACGGTGTGCCGTGAGAAGCTCAGAGGCTCGTGGACCACGGTCAAGGACCCGAAAACGGGCCGCAACGTCGAGCGCATCGCCGAGCGCCTGCTCACCGCGGAAGACATCCAGGCAGCCCCCATCCTCAACGGCCGCGAGGGCGAGGACGTGTGCGCTCCCTTCCTCGAGCCGCGGCCCTGGTGGTCGCGGCTCGCCTTCTGGCGATGAGGGGCCAGGCCCATGGTACGCGGGAGGAGCACCAACCCGGCCCCTGGCAATGGTCAGGCGCCGGCCGGTCCGTACGCATCCAGCAGCTCTGCCACGCAGTTGCGCAAGGTCGGAACCTGTGATTGAAGCGTCTCCCAAACTGTAGGATGGTCCACCGTGGCATAGCCGTCGAGGCGAAGCCCGAGCGTGAATTCCAGGATGGCGTCCGCCGCCTCCCGCACATCCCAGAGGTACGCTCGAGGCTCACGACGCATAAACCGTCTCGCGCGAGCGCTCGATGTCGGCTTGGATGAAGGGATTCCGGATACTTCCCGCCATCACCAGATCCACGGGCCGCCCCACCAGAGCGGCCAACTGATCGCGCAGCTCGAGGAAGGTACCCAACGTCGGCGTGATGCGCGTTCGGTCGAACTCCACCAGGAAATCGATGTCGGAGTGCCGGGGGTCGAAGTCCTCTCCGCGAGCGGCCGAGCCGAAGACCTCCAACCGCCGCACGTGAGAACGGTGGCAGAGAGTATCGATGTCGGCCCTATTCTGTAGAAGCAGCGGATGCATGGAGCTCCCGGATCACTTGAAGCCTTCTCCCTCAGCGGCGGCGAGCACGCCTGCAATGTCGTCGAGGCTTTCCAGAAGACAGCCGCCCAGGGAGACTGGGTGCGTTGAGGAGAGTCGCCCGGTTTCTTTTCGGGCCCTCCTCCCTTTCTGGGCGCTTCTCCTGCGAGGTGCTCGAGGCCTTCCCGCAGCGCTGCATTCGCGAGGTCCTCGAAGCTCGTGGCCCTCTCCTGGCTCAGGCGCTCGATTCTCTCGGCCAGCTCACTGGCCACGGTGATCGTCGCACGCATACAGAACGAGGATAGCACTCCCTCGGCCAGGCCGGCCGAGGTCCCAAGTCAGTCTTCCAGCATCTGGCGCAGCCGGTCAGGGTCGCTGCTGAATTCGAGCTCGCCTCGGCGGAGCTCCTCGAGGCTCTGCTGGTGGTGGCTGCTGATCTCGGCCCGCCGTTCCTCGCTCAGGAGCTTGTCGAGGAGAGATCTGATCTCCTCCTTCTCGGGGAGGGAGAGGTGTCGGATCTCGTCGACCAAGAGGTGAAATTGCATGGTGGGGTCTCCATCGAGCGCCGGCCGCTCCAGGGATTATAAGTCGGGTGACGACGGGGAACAAATGGAGCGGCCAAGCATGCCTCCTGCTCCTCTGGGTGATGCCCCTCTGTCGTAGCGCGCAACACAGCGTTGCAACACAGCGCTGCAACGCAACGCGAACGGCCCCCTGACGCACGGGGCACGTACGGAGGCGGAGGGCGGCGTGAGCCCGATTCCTCGCCGTCCGCCCCGGACTCGTGACATGCGGCGGAAGCTTCCTGAGACGCCGCGGAAACACCCGGACCTGACGCGCAGTTTGGCGGACGCGCCGCCCCGGCTTCCGCTCGTCCAGCCGGGATCTCCGGACCTGCCGCAGCCTCGGCCGCTCCCGGTGCGGAGACTTTCTGCCGGCCCGCAGCAACGCAACGGCGGCGCGCGGCGGTTGGCTGCAACGCAACGGAGCCTTCCGGACACGCTACGGAAACAGCGGGCAACGCTCCCGTGTCTTCCGCAGCGTGTCCCGCGAATCCGGGAGCGTTGCGGGAGGTTCCGTAGCGTTGCCCCGAAACGCGGGAGCGTTGCCCGCAAACACCGTAGCGTTGCAAGTGATCGCGGCAGCGTTGCCCCCGGATTCGGGAGCGTTGCAAGAGGTGCCCGCAGCGTTGCCCGGAAACGGGGCAGTGTGTCAGGAGATCGCGGCAGCGTTGCAGGAGACTTCCGTAGCGTACCCGGAGAGCTCGCCAGCGTTGCAGGAAGCTGCGGGAGCATTGCAGGAAACCTCCGCAGCGTTCGCGCAGAGCGCGGGAGCGTCGCAGGAGGCTGCGGGGACGCGGCCTCCCAATGCGGCAGCGTTGCAGGAAGCCTCCCGAGCATCTCCGCCAGCTTCAGGCTCGCGGCACGAAAAATGCGGCCATGACGCAGACGTCGCGCGCCTCCACCGACCAATCGCCGGATGAGGCTATCACTGGCGGGCCTTCCATCTCTGAAGAGGGAATTGGTAACATGGGAACCGATGACGGAACTTTCCTCTCTCCTAGCACGCTTCGTGCCTTCCCGTGTCCGCAAGCGCGGGCTCCAATACTTCCGCAGCCGCAACGTCTCGGTCCACTCCAGCAGCCCTGACGAGGTCACGGCGACGGTGACCGGCTCCGACCGCTACCGCGTCCGCCTGGCCCGGGACGCCAAGGAGGTCGTGGCCTCTTGCTCCTGCCCTTACTTCGCCGACCGCCGCGAGCTCTGCAAGCACGTCTGGGCGACCGTCCTGGCCGCGGATGGCTACGGCGGCCTGCGGGCTCCCGGAAGCACCCTGCCGTTCAGGCTCGTCACGAAGCCCGCGGACCGGCCGGTGGAGCCTCCTGCCCCCGCCCCGGCTCCCAGAGCCCAAAAACCGGCCCCGCCCGCACCTCCGCCTGTTCCGCTACCGCGCAACCCTCCAGCGCCCCGGGCACCCACCTGGCGCGAGATCCTGAACCTCCTCCCCGAGAAGGCTCCCGCTCCGGACCCGGCGAGGGTCATCGTCTACGTCATCGACGTGCCGGCCACGATCGAGACCCAGGACATCACGGTGGATCTCCTGACCGGCCGGAGAAAGGCGGATGGCGCCTGGGGGAAGCTCCACGCGCTGCGGGCGCAGCGTTCCGAGATCCCCGGCCTCCCGGAGCCCGCCGACCGGGAGATCCTCGCCCTGCTCGCCGGAGCGGAGCAAGGCAACCCTTATCTGCGCTGGTCCTACTCCCGCCCGCTGATTCCCCCCAGGTGCGAGATCCCCGCGTCCGCGGCGAAGGTGCTCATCCCCCTCCTCTGCGCCACCGGACGCTGTCACGTACGGCTGGATCCTGAGGACGAAGACCTCGGCGAGCCGCTCGTCTGGGGGGGCGGCGAGCCATGGCAGCTCTGGCTGGAGGTGCGCGAGGCGCCGGACGGGAGCTGCGCCGTGAGCCCGGCCTTTCGCCGCGGCGAGGAGCGGATGCCGCTCGACGAGCCGGTTCTCCTGCTCCAATCGAGCCTGCTGCTCACCGCCAGCCAGGGCTTCTGGTTCGACGACGGCGGCGCCTTCGGCTGGATCCCGTTGCTGCGCCGCGCCGGGGGGGCCCTGCGCGTTCCAGGGTCCGAACGGGAGGAATTGCTCGAGCAGCTCTTCGCCTCGCCCTCCCTCCCGCGGCTCGAACTGCCCGAAACCCTGCGCGTCGAGGAGGTGAGAACGCCTCCCCGGCCGCATCTTCGCCTGCTGCCTCCCGAAGGCGAAGCCTCCCGGGAGTGGCTGCACGCCGAGCTCTCCTTCCTCTACGACGGCCGCGACGTGCCATCCAGCGTCCCCGGCCGTGCCCTTTACCAGAGAGACGGACGGCGGCTCCTCATCCGCGAACCCGAAGCCGAGCGGCGGGCCGCCGGCCGGCTGCGGGAGCTGGGATTCCGGCCCTACTACGAAGGCCCTCGCCAGACGCCCCTCACTCGGATCGCCGCAGGCCGGGTCCCGGCGGCAATCCGCAAGCTCCTCGCCGAGGGCTGGTCGGTGGATGCCCAGGGCAAGCTCTACCGCTCCTCCGGTGCCTTCCAAATTTCGGTGTCCTCGGGCGTCGACTGGTTCGAGATGCGCGGGCAGGCGGAGTTCGAAGGCGAGAGCGTCGAGCTCCCGGAGCTGCTCGCCGCGCTCCGGAAAGGTGAGGGCTTCGTCACCCTCGGCGACGGCAGCCTGGGCCTGATCCCCGAAGAGTGGCTCAAGAGGCTCGGGCCGGTCGCCGCCCTGGGCCAGGCCGACGGCGACCATCTCAAGTTCAAGGCCGCGCAGGTCGCTCTCCTGGACGCCTGGCTCGACAGCGAGCCCGCGGCCACCTGCGACGAAGCCTTCGACCGTGCCCGCCAGCGTCTGCGCAGCTTCGAGGGCATCGCACCCGCCGAGGCGCCGCGGGCTTTCAAGGGAGAGCTCCGCGGCTATCAGCGCGCCGGCCTGGGATGGCTCCACTTCCTGCGCGACTTCGGCTTCGGCGGCTGCCTGGCCGACGACATGGGCCTGGGCAAGACCGTCCAGGTGCTCGCCCTGCTGGAGTCCCGGCGGGCGCTGCGCGAGCGCCTTCCTTCTCTCGTCGTCGTGCCGAAGTCGCTGATCTTCAACTGGCTGGCCGAGGCGGAGCGCTTCACGCCGAAGCTGCGCGTCCTCAACCATACGGGCATCGGCCGCACCCGCAAGGGCGATCCGTTCGCGGGCTGGGACGTGGTGCTCACGACCTACGGCACGCTCCGGAGGGACCTGGGGGCGCTGCGGCAGGCCGAGTTCGATTACGTGATCCTGGACGAGGCGCAGGCAATCAAGAACGCCGACAGCCAGACGGCGAAGGCCGCCCGGCTTCTCCGCGGACGGCACCGCCTGGCTCTGACCGGGACACCGGTGGAGAACCATCTTGGCGAGCTCTGGAGCCTGCTGGAGTTCCTGAATCCCGGTTTCCTGGGAGCCTCCACACTCCTGCGCTCCCACTCCGAAGAGCTGCGGAACCCCGGCCCCGAGACGCGGAGCCTTCTCTCCCGCGCCCTGCGCCCCTTCCTGCTCCGGCGCACCAAGGAGCAGGTCGCTCCGGAGCTGCCCGCCCGGCTCGAGCAGACCCTCGTCTGCGAGCTGCCGCCCGACCAGCGCCGTCTCTACGACGAGCTGCGGGACCATTACAGGAGCGCTCTCGGAGGCAAGATCGGCGAGCAGGGCCTGGGACGCTCCAAGATCCTGGTTCTGGAGGCCCTGCTCCGCCTCCGGCAGGCAGCCTGCCATCCCGGCCTGCTCGATCCCAAGCGGGCGGACGAGCCCTGCGCCAAGCTCGACCTCCTCCTGCCGCAGCTCCAGGAGATCTTCGCCGAGGGTCACAAGGCGCTGGTGTTCTCCCAGTTCACGGCCTTCCTCGGCCTCCTCCGCCGGCAGCTCGACCGCGAGGGGATCCCCTACCTCTATCTGGACGGCCGGACCCGCGACCGGCAGGAGAAGGTGGAGCAATTCCAGTCCGATCCGGCCTTTCCGCTCTTCCTGATCAGCCTCAAGGCCGGAGGGCTCGGGCTCAACCTGACCGCGGCCGACTACGTCTACCTGCTCGACCCGTGGTGGAACCCGGCGGTCGAAGCCCAGGCCATCGACCGCGCCCACCGCATCGGACAGACCCGGCCCGTCTTCGCCAGCCGCATCGTGGCGAAGGACACGGTCGAAGAGAAGATCCTGGAGCTGCAGAAGAGCAAGCGCGAGCTCGCCGACGCCATCATCCAGGCCGACAAGAGCCTGCTCGCTGCCCTCAGCCGCGAGGACCTGGAGCTGCTGCTGTCGTGAATGGCGGATTTTGTCCCCTTTGTGCGAATCCTCCTCCTTGCCCTCGCGCCTGAGCTGCCGTATCCTTTCAACATGGCTTCGATCCCCATTTCCGATATCTTGCGACTCAGCGTTGCGGAACGCCTCAAGATTGTCGGCGAAATCTGGGAGAGCATTGCCTCCGAGCCGGAGGCCCTTCCCCTGACAGAGGCGCAGCGGAAGGAGATCCTGCGGCGCTCCGAAGCTCACAAGGCGAGACCGCAAGAGGCCATTCCCCTTGACGAAGCCATTGAGCGTATCCGGCGCTCGCTTTGAGCCATCGCCTGATCATCCGGCCCGAGGCGGATGCCGAAGTCTACGAGGCCAGCCACTGGTATGAGGAACGCCGCCAGGGTTTGGGAAAAGAGTTCCTGAGCGCCTTCGCTTCGGCTACCGCCAACCTCCGCTTCAATCCCCAGCTTCATCCGATCGTCGCCGGCGAGGCCCGTCGCCTGTTGCTGCGCCGCTTCCCGTACAGCGTCATCTATGAGATCCACGGGGACGAGGTCGTTGTCCTCGCCTGCTTTCACGAAAGCCGGGATCCCCACGAGTGGCTGAGACGGCTCTGACCAGCGGCGTGGCGGGCTCCCCACGCGGCATCCAGTACACCGTGAAGGTCAAGAGCGACGCGGACCGGACCCCCCGGGCGGGCTTCTTGCTACGTCTGTTAGACTCCGTCGGCCCAATGGCGGAAAGAGGAGGCAGATTGGAGCAAAGACTCAAGTTTCAGCGCGAGCGTTCCTTCCAGCAGGAGCTTCAGACCCGGGTCGAGGAACGTCTCGCCGCGCTAGGCAGGACCCGTTATGGCGCCCTGCGCCTTTATCTCAAAACCATCGTGCTCATCCTCTGGTTCGTCGGTTCCTACGCGGGCATGCTCGTCTCGGAGCATTGGTGGCAGGCCGTGCCCCTGGCCATCTCGCTGGGGCTGGCGATCTCGGCCCTCGGCTTCAACGTGGGTCATGACGGCAACCACGGCGCGAGCTCGCGCTCCAAGGGGATGAACCGCGCCATGGGGGCGATGTTCGACCTCCTCGGCGGCAGCTCCTACGTCTGGCGCTTCAAGCACAACGTCCTCCATCACAGCTACCCGAACGTGGAGGGCCTGGACGACGACATCGACCTCGGGGCGCTCTGCCGCCTGTCGCCCCACCAGCCCCATCACCGCTTCCACCGGCTGCAGCACCTCTACATGTGGCCGCTCTACAGCTTCGTCGGTCCCAAGTGGCAGCTCTGGGACGATTTCGTGGCCATCGCCCGGGGCCGCGTCGGGGACAGCACGTTCGCCCGTCCGCGGGGAGTCGACCTCGCCGTCTTCATCGGCGGCAAGATCGCGTTCTTCTCGTGGGCGCTCGTCCTCCCCGCGCTCCTTTTTCCTCTGTGGCAGGTGCTGCTCTTCTACGGGATCGTCTCCGCGGTCCAGGGCCTCTCGCTGAGCGTGGTCTTCCAACTCGCGCACACCACCGACCAGACCGAGTCCTACTCCCAGGAGCAGACCGGGGCCGCGGCCGGCAAGGAGTGGGCGGTGCACCAGGTGGAGACGACGTCGAACTTCGCGCGGAACAACCGCCTGCTGACCTGGTACGTGGGCGGGCTCAACCACCAGATCGAGCATCACCTCTTCCCGCGGATCAGCCACATCCACCTGCCTGCGATCTCCGACATCGTCGAGCAGGTCTGCCGGGAGCACGGGGTGCGCTACCGCGTCCATGCCACGATGACCCAAGCCATCGGCTCGCACTACCGCTGGCTGCGCGATCTGGGCAAGCCGCCGGAGGCGGAGGCGGCGTAGGCAATCTGGCGGCTCCCCTGGCCCGACGCCTGTACGGGCTCCGGGGCTGGGCCGCCCACCGGGAGTCGACCCCATGCAGAAGATCATCGGCGTCACCGATCTTCAGCGATGCCTCAATGCGGTCCTCGACGAGGTGGCGGACGAGCATGTGTCGTATGTCTTGACCCGTGGAAGCCAGCCGCTGGCGGCGCTGGTGCCCTACGAGGAGTTTCTCCGTTCCCAGGAGCTTCAGGAAGGGAAAGTCCTCCGGCGCTTCGGGCGCCTCCGTGCTCGGATGTCCGAGGCCAGCGCGGAACTCAGTGAGGAGGAGGTGGAGGCAGAGGTGGAGACGGCGCGGGCGGAACTGAAGGCTTGATCCGCCGACCTTTGCCTACAGCGCCGTTCCTGGTATCTCCTCGGAGAGGGCAGATTCCTGCCCAGATGATCCTGTCTGCTCGATTCTTCATCTTGCTCGTTCGCTTCCATATTTTCAGGTCTTCCGGCGGCCCACCAACGGGACCGCGGCCGCGGGGTGCTTCCAATGGACGTTGAGATAACGCCGTAGATTGCTCAGCACCTCCTCGCCAACCGCGCAGTGCCCGGTCCCGGCCAGGAGCTGTTCCCAGACGGTCCGCATCTGGTCGTGCGCGACCGCGGAAAGGGACGCATCGGTCAGAGCCTTCCGGCAGACGCGCGCCGCCTTCTCGATCTCCCCGGCTTTCACGTGGCGGCCATAGAGATAGAGGAGGTCCAGGAAGGCTTCCTTGTAGAGCTCGTGCTCGATCTCACGATCCACCACCTCGTCGTAGAGCCGCTCGGCCGGCTGCCCGTATCCCAGGGCGTCCAGGAGCTTCGCGCCCGTGAACCTCCCGCGGAGCTGCATCCGGATTCCCGAGTCGGCATGAAGCGATCGCGAGCAGCGCCGGTACACCTGCAGCGCTTCATTCGGCCGCGAGACTCCAAGCAGGCACTCCACCCGCAGCAGAGCAGCCAGGAGCGACAGATGGGAATCAGCGGACGGAAGCAGTGGGACGGCATCATCGAGCGCCTCCAGGGCTCGAGCGGGCTCGGAGTCGACCACGACGCTGGCAGTCTGGACCAGCGTGCGGGCAAGGAGCGCCCATTCGGAGCGGGCCCGATAGATCGCCATGCACCTTTTCAGGGCTTCGAGGGCGCGGGCGATGTGTCCCTCGTTCGCCAAGGCTGACGCGGTGATCGACAGAAGGCCCGCCTCCAGGAGGGGATCGCCAGTTCCTTCCTTGAGGTGCCGCTCCGCATGGGCCAGGGCCTGATGCATGCGCACCCATTCGGCCGCCCGGCGCCGGACGTTGGCCACGGCGGTCCAGACCTCCGCCTTGAGGTCGTGATCGGCGGCCGGGGTGATCCGCTGGCGCTGGCTCATGGCTTCGCCGCAGAGCAGGGCCAACCCCGCGAGGAACTCGGCCTCGTCCCAGGACGAGGCCTCCTTGATCTCGCCGACCACGAGGTGGAAAAAGGCGATCGTGTGGCACGCCTTGGTCATCCGCACCCGGTCCCTCTGGCTCCGGCGGTTCGGCAGGCGCCGCAGCTCGGCCCACTCCGTGACCGCGGCCAGGTAGTCCACCGCCCACCGGCGTTCCCGGTCGATCAGATCGAACACCAGGCGCAGCGGCCCCTCTCCTGACAGCCCCGGCTTCTCCGCGCGGATCTCGTCGGCAAGCGTGCCGGCCAGGGCCCGGCACGGATCGCAGGAGACGAGGTGCTCCGCAGCCGCCTCGACCTCCTGGGGGCCTCCTTCGCCGCCCAGGATCCTGCGCATGGCTTCCCGCCCCAGGTGGGACATTCAAGGCTCTCCTTAAGGTAGCGCCTTCTCAGGATGATTAAGCCTACA
>DASUNJ010000271.1:0-6026 GCA_036277235.1 Thermoanaerobaculia bacterium
CACAGCAGCAGGCAGAGCCCGGCGAGCGGGACGAGTCGGCGAAGCATGGCGGTATCCTCCGAGTAGAGACCGTATCTTAGCCTGAACTGGTCTGATCTCCGTCTCCGTTGACGCTCGCCGCGGGAACGCGACATGCTTGCCGCCGCATGAAGAAGGTCCTGATCGTCGACGACGAGCCCGCCGTCCTGTTCGCTTTGTCCGAAGCCCTCGCCGACCGCCGGCGCGGGGTGAAGGTCGCGACCGCGGCCAACGGCGAGGAGGCCGTGGCCATCCTGGAGTCCGAGAAGGTCGATCTGGTCGTGACCGACCTGCGCATGCCGGAGATGGACGGCTTCGAGCTCCTGGCCTGGCTGCGCCGCCGCTTCCCGCACCTGCCGGTGATCGTGATGACCGCCTTCGGCGCCGAGACCGTCGCGCGCCTCGACGGCTCGCCCGAGGTGCTGGAGAAGCCGTTCGACGTCGGCGAGCTCAAGCGCAAGGTCGCGGACCTGATGCGCCAGAGCGTCAAGGGGCGGGTGGAGAACATCAGCCTCGCCTCGTTCCTCCAGCTCCTGGAGCTGGAGCAGAAGACCTGCACGCTCACGGTGACCAGCGTCGACCGCAACGGCCAGCTCTTCTTCCGCGGCGGCCGGCTGGTGGGCGCCGAGGCGGAGGGGCTCGACGGCGCGGACGCGGCCCTGGAGATCGTCACCTGGGAGCACGCGGACGTGGAGATCTCGGACGTCTGCACGGTCAAGGGTCCCGAGATCGAGGGCGGCCTCCGCTACCTGCTCCTGGAGGGAATGCACCTCAAGGACGAGCGCGAGCGCCACGCGCCGCGGCCCCTCGGCATCGGGCAGGAGACGGACGCGGCCATCGATTCCCTGCTCTCCTCCGACGCGGGTACCGTTGACAAGGTCCGGGAGCCCGAGGACCCTCGGGCAGCCGAGACCGTCCGCGAGGCCCTGGAGCAGGGGAGGACGTTGGAAGGCTCCCTCGCCACGCTCCTCGTGGAGACCGCGACCGGCAACCTGATCGCCGCGGCCATCGGCGCCAAGGGTGTCGACGTGGAAGTGGCCGCCGCTGCGACCGCGGAGCTCGCCCGCCAGAAGCCCCGGGTGGAGGAGAGGATCGGCCTCAGGGACACCTTCGACGAGGTCCTCCTCACCTCGACCCGGCGCTACTACCTGCTGCGCCCCGTGGGCTCCGACGGCCGCATGTTCCTCCTCCTGGTTCTCGACCGCACCAAGGCCAACCTCACCGCCGCGCAGGAAGAGCTCGCCGCCATCGAGCGGGCGCTGGACGAGAAAACGAGAGTCTGAAAGCGCTTCGTCAAAAGGGGGGCAAAAAAAGGGGGCGGAGGCCGTCGCCGGGCCAGCCGCCCCGGGGTAGAGGCGCTTGCTGTCTACAGAGACGAACGTCAAGCGCGTTTTCCCTCACGCTTCCTTCACTCAGGTGCGAATCTCCCTCGTTAACCATTGACATCGTCCACGACTATATTTATAGTCCATGTCGTGGAGGACACGCGGATGACCAGAAAGAAGCCGAAGGCGGCGGAGCTCAAGGAGCTCTCCGACCTGGAGGTGGCGGTGATGGACGTGGTCTGGGAGCTGGGCGAGAGCAGCTCGGCGGAGATCGTGGAGACGTTCCAGGCGCGGCGGCCCCTGGCCGCGACCACGGTCCGCACCGTGCTGGCGAGCATCGAGAAGAAGGGCTACCTGGAGCGGGTGCCGACGGTCGAGCGCGGGCTGCGCTACCGCCCCCGCGTCGGCCGCGAGGCGGTCGCGGGACGTTCGCTGCGCAAGCTCGTGTCGAGCCTGTTCGGCGGCTCGCCTCGCCATGCGGTCGCCTACCTGCTCCAGGAGAGCGACATGGACGACAAGGATTTCGAGGAGATCGGACGCATGATCGACGAGCACAAGCGAAAGGGAGGGCAATCATGACCTGGCCACTGCTTTCCGAGCGCCTGATCGGCGTCAGCGTGGACCTCGCGGTCCTGGCGGTGCTGGCCTGGGGAGCGCTCCGGCTGCTGCGGCCCCGCTCGCCGCGGCTGGTGGCCCTCCTCTGGCTGCTCGTCATGGTCCGGCCCCTGATCGGGCTGGCTTTCGGCCCCGCCATCCTGCTGGACCTTCCGACCGTAAGGCTGGGAACGGAAGACCGGTTCGTCGAGCGCAACGAGGAGGTCCACGTCGCAGCGGGAGGCGCGGCCGTCACGACCTCTGACATCCGGGAACCGAGAACGCTCGCCTCGACAGCCGGCTGGCTCTGGGCCGCAGGCCTGCTGGCGCTCATCCTGTTTGCGGCGGTGGACCGCCTCCGCCTGCGCCGGCTGCTGAGCGGCGCCGAGCCGGCTCCCGACGCGCTCCGGCATCGCCTCGGAGAGGCGGCCCGGCGCCTTGGAGCCCAGGGAAAGCTGCCGGAGGTGCTCGTCACCCGCAGCTTGGAATCGCCCGCCCTCGCCGGCTCCTGGAAGCCGGCGATCCTGGTCCCGGCCTGGCTGGCGGAGGAGGGGAGCGCGGAGCAGCTCGACTGGGCTCTCGGCCACGAGCTCACGCACTGGAAGGCGAAGGACCACCTGTCCGGAATCGTACGGCAGCTCTTCCAGACGGTCTTCTTCTTCCACCCCGTGGCCTGGTGGGTGGGCCGGCGCTGGGAGGAGGCCACGGAGCTGGCCTGCGACCGCGCCCTGGTCTCCAGCGAGGAAGAGGCAGCTTCGTACGCCGAGCGCCTCTACGAGATGCTGGCCCGCACCCGGGGCAGGCGCCGCATGGCGGTGGCCGGCGGTCTCTTCGCGACCCGCACCCAGATCGGCCGGCGCATCGCCGCCCTTCTGTACGAGCCGGTCTCCGGGTCTTCCAGCCCGGGCCTCGGCGCGGCCGCGGCCCTCGGGGTCCTGGCCCTCCTCAGCCTGACTGTCGGCGCCGGGTGCCAGACCCACAAGACGGGCAGGATCAACGCGGACCTGGAGCTGTCCGGGCCTGAGGGACGGTTCCACCTCGACGCCGAGGGCCGCTTTGCGCTGGCCCGCAACCACGAGGACATCCACAGTCTCGAGCCCGGCAGCCGCATGACCATTCAGGAGAAAGGGAAAAAGAACGTCCGCATCGAGATCACCGCCGGCCCCGACGGCGAGATCCGCCGGGTCTTCACCGTCGACGGCAAGGAGCGCCCTTACGACTGGCAAGGGCGGGTCTGGATGGCCAGGACCCTGCCGCGCTTCGCTCACGAGCTCGAACGCTGGGGTCACATGCGCCCCGTAACCCGCGCCTGGAGGAGGGTCGAAAATGGTGCCGCACGCCTGCTTCGCTAGGGGTCTCGTCGTCGTCCTCGCTCTCGCCAGCCTGGGCGCGGCGCCCGTCCGCACCCCGCTGGGCGAGAAGCTCGACGCCCACATGTCCCGGCTGGAGGCCTACGGGTTTTCCGGCTCGCTCCTGGTCGCCAAGGGCGGCGAGGTGATCCTCGACAAGGGCTACGGCTTCGCCGACGCCCAGAGGAAGACTCCCTTCACCGCGGAGACCGCCTTCGACGTCGGTTCGATCACCAAGCAGTTCACCGCCGCCGCGATCCTCAAGCTGGAGATGCAGGGCAAGCTCGCCGTGAGCGATCCGATCACCAAGTGGTTCGAAGGGGTGCCGGACGACAAGAAGGGGATCACCCTCCATCATCTCCTGACCCACAGCGCCGGCCTGGAGGACATCTTCGGCGGCGACTACGATGAAATGCCGCGGGAGCGGCTGGTGAAAGCGGCTTTGGGATCGAAGCTGTTGTGGGCTCCCGGCACCCGCTATCAGTACTCGAACGCGGGCTACAGCCTGCTCGCCGCGGTCGTGGAGCTGGCCTCGGGCAAGCCCTACGAGGAGTACCTGCGGGAGAACCTCTGGGAGCCGGCGGGGATGGCCCGCACGGGTTATCGCCTGCAGGAGAAGGGGCCGCTCGCGCGCGGCGTCTACAGGGAGGGCGAGGATTGGGGGACCCCTCTCGACAAGGCCTGGGCGCCGGACGGCCCGTGGTGGAACCTGCGCGGCAACGGCGGCGTGCTCTCCACCACGGGCGACCTCTACAATTGGCACCGGGCCCTCGAAGGGGATGGGATCCTAACAGAGGAGGCCAAGCGGAAGATGTTCACGCCCCATGTGCCCGAGGACGAGGAGGGGCGCTCCCACTACGGCTACGGCTGGGCGATCTTCAAGACGGCGCGCAACACGCGCCTGATCGCCCACAACGGCGGCAATGGCATCTTCAACGCCGACTTCCGGCGCTATATGGATGACGACGTTGTCCTGATCATCGGCTCCAACCGCCAGGACTTCCTGTCGATCCCCGCGGTGGGCCCGCTCACGCGGCTGATCTTCAACGCGGACTACAGCGCGCCGCCCGCGGTCGCGAAGGTGCAGTCGTCCGCGCGCCATGCCGGCAGCTACGCGCTGCCTTCGGGAGGGAAGATCCGGGTAACCGCGGCCGAGAGCCCCTCGGGCTGGCCGGGCCTCACCCTGACGCCCGAGGGCAAGGACGCCTTCCAGGTCCTGGCCGGAGGTGTCAGCACGGCGGAAGGGGAGAAGCGGCTCCTCTCCGGCCTGGAGCAGAGCCGAAAGGGGAACTTCGGCCCCCTCGCCGAGGTGTTCGGCGCCCCGGTCGCGGAAGTCACCGGCCAGACCAGGGAGACCTGGAGCCGGCTGGAGGGGATCCACGGCTCCTTCCAGGGCTTCGATCTCCTGGGCACCACCTCCACCGCCGGCCGGTTGACGACCTGGGTCGAGGTGCGCTTCGAGAAGGGGAAGGCGCTGATGCAGTTCGGCTGGGCGGGATCGGAGGTTGCGACCGTCCAGGTAGTGGACGGGCCCCGGAGCGGCGCGCTCTACCTGCCGGAGTCGGAAAGCTCCTTCGTCTCCTACGATCCCAGGAGCGGAGCGGTGGCGCGGGTCGGCTTCGAGGACGGCGCCCTGGTCCTGCGCACGGCGGCAGGCGAGGTACGGGCGAAGAAGGAGCCGCGGAGCTAGAAGCTGTACGTCAGGGTCAATTGCAGGGAGCTGCTGGCGGGAGAGATCCCCGGGGCCGGGATGGGTCCCGGGCCGCTGGCGCTGATGCCGACGTTCAGGCGCTTGCGCTGAGCCTCAAAGATCCCGCCGGCGGCCGTGACCGCATCGAGGATCGGCTGCACGTGCGGCTTGGCCTTGTCGGTGATCCGGGACACGTCCGCCGGCCCTTCGAAGGTGGCGGCCTCCTCCGCGACGGCCTGGAGGGAGCCCCAGCCCTGGTTGAACACCCCGCCCAGCGTGGACATGTCCGGCACCGGCGTGTCGCCGGGATACGAGAGGCTCATCTCCCAGCGGTCCGCGGAGAGCGAGCCGCTGAAGTGGAGATCGCCGTACTTCGCCTCGACCGTGTAGGTCCCGGTGAACGAGATCCGGCCCGAGGCGCTGAAGTCGCCCTTGCGCAGCCCCACCGTAGGTCCCTTGACCGACACCTTGGCGAAGCCGTGGGACTGGTCGAAGCCGATGCCGTCGAACGCGACCGAGAACGCCTTCCCGAGGCCTTTCACAAGCTTGCTGTCGGCGAGGGACGAGCTGCTGGCCGGGGCCGGCGGGATCGGCTGGATGGGGAAGAGGGATGGGCCGGGCGGCGCCGGAGGAGGCGGAGTGAGCGTGAACGGCGGGATCAGCGAGGGGAGGGTGAACGGCTTCTCGACGAAGCTGATCTCGACCTGCCCGTCGCGAGGGGCGAACCCGGCCATGTGGTAGTGCAGGGAGTCGACCTGGATGCGCTTGAAAGGCACGCCGTACACGGTGAGCCCGGTCCGCACCATCTCGGCCCAGGACCTCACCTCCTCCAGCGGAGTCATGCCCCAGATCGCGCGGACCCTCACGTAGCCGTCCGGAAACGCCGCGAGCATCGGCGCGAGCTGCTTCGCCACCAGGTCCAGCGGAGGGTTGCTCACTCCGGCGGCCTTACCCGGCATGGCGGAGTAGACCGGCGAGAAGGTCGCGGCGGCTGCCGCAGCCTGCCGCTGGATCGGCATATGGGGCGCCGGGGACGGGAGGGCCGAGGAA